>DASPZW010000049.1:0-9681 GCA_035636055.1 Actinomycetota bacterium | reverse complement strand
GGGTGGCGGGCGTCGGGTCGACCCCACCGTCGCAGGCCACCCTGCCGCCGCAGCCACCGACGGCGCCGTGGGGCTTCGAGCCGCCGGCCGCCCCGCCGCCACCGGCCCGGCGGCGAACGGCCCTGCGGACCCTCCGCACGGCGGGCATCGTGGCGCTCGTGATCGCCGTCGGGCTGGGTGCATGGTTCGGTCTCACCAAGCTCACGAGCGGTGGGAGCCCCGTGGCGCATGCCGTGGCGCCGATCTTCCCGGCGACCTGGGACGCCCGGGTGGTGCCCCTGGTCGACTTCGTCGAGAAAACCCGTGGCCTCACGTTCAAGCACCCGGTGTTCGTGGACTTCCTCACGCCGTCGCAGTACTCGACCTCGGTGCACGTGCCGGCGCCCTCCCAGGCAGACCGCACCGACGACCAGCGCCATGCGGGCTTCTACCGCTCGGTCGGCCTCGTCTCGGGCAACGTGGACCTGGCGGCGACCAGCAACCAGATCGCCGACCAGGGAACCCTCGCCTACTACTCGCATCACACGAAGCGTGTCGACGTCCGGGGGACCGACCTGACCGTGGGACTGCGGGTCACGCTCGTGCACGAGCTCACCCATGCCCTGCAGGATCAGCATTTCGACCTGACCCGCATCGACCGGATGGCGAGCACCGGTGCGCAGACCGCCTTCCAGTCGCTCTTCGAGGGTGACGCCGTGAGGATCGAAGAAGCATACGCCGCGAGCCTGACCGCGCCCGAGAGGGCCGCCTACGCCACCGAGCGCAACGCCCAGAAGGGCTCGGCCGACACCGGGCTGGCCAGTGTCCCCCCGGCCCTCGTCACCCTGTTCGGCGCCCCCTACGACCTGGGGGCGGCGCTGCTGGCGGTGCTCGAGAACAAGAACGGGAACGCGGCCATCGACGACGCCTTCCGCAACCCGCCCGCTGACGAGGCGCAGGTCTTCGACCCGTGGGTCTACCTCGCCAACCAGCAGCCGGACAAGGTTGCCGACCCCGCCACCGCCAAGGGCGAGAACCGCTTCCACAGCGGCGACTTCGGCGCCCTCAGTTGGTTCGTGACCATCTCGCAGCGCATCGATCCGCACCTGGCGCTCCAGGCGGCGGACGCCTGGGCGGGGGACCGCTACGTCGCCTTCGAGAGGAACAAGCAGGTGTGCGTCCGGGCCGACATCGACGCAACCTCGGCGGCTGCCGGGGATCGGCTGGCTGCGGCCTTCACGCAGTGGGGGCAGGCGATGCCCGCCTCGACGGCCGCTGTGACCCGGCGGGGCAACGGGATCGAGGTCAACTCCTGCGACCCGGGGACGGCCGCCAACCTCCAGCCCATCCCGACCGCCCAGGAGGCCCTGGTCGTCCCGGTGGCACGCACCGAGATCGCCCTCTCGGCGCTCAAGCAGGGTGCAACCACCGCCCAGGCCCGGTGCGCCGGGAGCGCCGTGGCCCTCGCGTACAGCGAGGCCGAACTGGCGGACCCGTCGGAGGCGGCGCTGTCCTCTCCAGCCGGCCAGATCCGGCTGCACCAGACGGTGGCTCCCTGCCGTAGCGTGTCGTAAGAGAGCGAGGATGAGCGAGGTTAGCCATTTATCGCGCGTATACGCGCGATTTTTGACTAACCTCGCTCGCCCCGGCGAACGAGCGGCGGTACCATGCGCCTCGATGGCCATCAATGAGGGACCCGCGGCCCCCAACTCTGGAGGTGCCCCCGCCGGTACTGCCCCGCCACCCCGCAAGCGGCACCTGACCCGGGGGATCATCATCCTGATGGTCCTGACGGTGGCGGGGGTCGTCGCCCCGTTCATCGCTGCCATCTTCGCCGGGCACTCCGGGCTCGGCGTCGACAACACCGGCGCGTTCCAGGTTGGCATCCGCAACGACACTTCCACGGACCTCGTCGCCCAGCAGTGTGGGTCCAACTGCCTGCCGGACGTGCCGAAAGTGTCGATCCCTTCGGGCGCTTCGGCGGTGTTGGGTGTATCGTCGGGCGGGACGATCACCCGCTACTACCTCCTGGACGGCGCCGGCCATCTGGTCGGTTGCCTGCCGATGCGGTTCGCGAAGCAGGTGTCGGGGTTCACCGTGCTGGCGAGCCAGGCCCAGTCCTGCCCCGGGAACCCGATCGTGGCCCCATGACGAGGCGGGAGGGACGCTGGGGGCAGCTCGTCCTGGGGGGCCTTGCGGTGCTCGCCCTGCTGGCGGCGTGCACCAAGGGCGGGTCGGTGGCGGCACCGAGCGCCGGCTCCTCGCCCGGGGCACCGCCGTCGGCGCAGACCTCATCCGCCGCGACCGGCCTGCTGTTCGGCTCGCTTCCCGCGGGGTGTGATGGTGTTGCTGCCCCGCCGACGTCGTCCGTGATCTCCTTCGCCGCCGCTGGGAGGATCTGGTCCTTCTCGCCCGACCCGCCGGGGGAGCTCCATTGCCTGTTCACGCAGGGCAATCCCGGGCTCTTCTCCTGGGGGCCACGCGGGGACCGGGTCGTGCTCGCGGGCCTGCAGGTCCGTGGGGTCGGCTCCGCCGCCGCCCGGCCCGCCGGCAGCTTCCAACCCTCGTACTTCTCCTGGAGCCGACCCAGCGGGACGACCGTCGTGTTCACCGACCAGGCCCGGCACAACCTGTTCCGGGCGGACATTGGGGTGGCGACGACCAGCGACATCACGCCAGTGCCGGGCGTCACCTACGGGGACATCGCCTACCACCCGTCCGGTCTGGCGATCGGCTTCGTCGCCACCGACAGCAGCGGGTCGGCGATCTGGATGTCGACCAACACGGGCAAGAATCCGCAGCTGCTCGTCAGGGCGCCGTCGGGCACGACCTTCGCTCACATCGTGTTCGCCCATGACGGCGTGAGCCTCTACTACAGCATCGACCGGGCCGACGGGACCCACACCCTGGCCCGCTACGACCTGCCGACTGGCAAGGTCTCCGACGGCCTGTGGAAGGGGTCCGCCCCCATCGCCGACATCGTCGAGCTTGCGGGGGTGCCCGGGCTGGCGCTCACCCTCGGTGCGACCTGCACCGACCGCCAGGCGGTCTACTCGGACCTGGAAGGCGGCCCCGGCACGCCGCTGGGGGCCGGGCTGACCGGCCCGGTGTCGGTGGTCGGCCGCGTTGACCGGGACCGGTTCGTGGTGGCCACCGGTGGCTGCGGGGGGGCCCCGCAGGACCTCTCCATGGCCTATCGCTCGGGGGGGCCGCCCTCCGCGCTGTTGGTGCGGTCGGTCGACGTCGCCGCCATGCGACAGCCCGAGCCCACGCCGGCGCCGCCGCTTCCCCAGAACCTGCCTCGATCGGGTTTTGCCTGATAACGAGGTGCTCGGGCTCGGTCGGGCCTCATGGGTTCATCGGTTGCTCCGTTCCGCTGTTCCTACTGTCGGGGGGCCGCTCGGCTCCTCGGCTCCTCGGCTCCTCGGTTCGGGGGCCGTTGGCTCCTCGGTTCCTCTGTCGGGAGCCGTTTCGGAAGAGCTTCCTCGGACCGCCGGTACACTCCGGAAATGGACGCTACAGCTTTCATCGACCTCCGCCGCGCCCGGCGCCGCCGCCGGCTGCAGAAGGTCGATGTCTCCGAGGCCCTCTACCGCGGGTACCTGACGGTGCTGGGGGCCGGGATCGCCGTCTACTTCCTGTCGAACCTTCCCAAGGACACCCGGCTCACCACGGCCCAGATCGCGTCGGTTGCGGCGCACGGCCCCGCCCTGGTCGGGTTGGTTGTGGCGGTGCTGGTCGGGCTCGCGTTGCGGGCCGGTGCCCGGGGCGGCCCCCTGGTGCTCGAGGCGCCCGATATCCAGCACGTGCTGCTCTCGCCGGTGTCCCGGGCACGGGCGCTCCGCCTGCCGGCGCTGCAGAAGGTGCGCTCCGCCGTGCTTGGTTGGGCGGCGGTGGGAGTGGTCGCAGGACTGCTCGCCTCGAAGCGGTTCCCCGGCCCGGTGCCGCCGTGGCTGGCCAGTTGTGTGGCGGCCGGGGCCTTGACCGGGGCGTGCATCGTGGGGGCCGGTCTGTTCGCCTCGGGGCGGCGCCTTCGGATGCGGTGGGCGCTGCTCCTCTCTGTGGCGTCCATCGGCTGGGCCGCCCTCGATGTCGCCTACGGCCGGGAGACGTCTCCCTTCACGCTCATCGGGCGGGTCGCCCTGTACCCCGTTGCCCGTGGGGCGTGGGCGTGGTTGGTGGCCGTCCCTGTTGCCGGTCTGCTGGCGGCCGGGCTGGCCGGGGTCGGCGGGATCTCGCTGGAGGCGGCGATGCGCCGGGCCGCCCTCGTCGGGCAACTCCGCTTTGCCCTCACCGTGCGGGACCTGCGGACGGTGGTCGTCCTGGCACGTCTGCTCGCAGAGGAGCGGCCTCGCCGCCGGCCGTTGATCCGCCTGCGGCCGGGGCACGGGGCACGGCTCGCCGTCTGGAAGCGGGACTGGCAGGGGCTCTTGCGATGGCCCGTGTCCCGGTTCGTGCGGGTGCTGGTGTTGGGGGCCGTCGCCGGTGCCGCCCTGCGAGGGGTGTGGGCCGGGACGACGCCGCTGGTGGCGGTGGCCGGCGTGGCGCTGTGGCTGGCGGCCATGGACGCCGATGTGGGCCTCGCTGGCGAGGTCGACCACTCCGACCGCGGGCGGTCGGTGCCGGTGGACGAGGGTTCCCTGTTGCTGCACCACCTCCCGGCGGGCGTGGCGGCCGTGGCCCTGGTGGGGGCGGTCGGCGGCATCCTGGGTGCCCAGGTCGGGGGCTGGAGCGCGCGGGCGGCGGGGCTCGGCCTGGTCATCGCCATCCCGGCTGCCATCGGCGCGGTGGCGGGGGCCGCGGTCAGCACGGTGCGGTCGGTCTACGGGACCGGCAGCGGGCCGTTCGCCTACTCGCCGGAGACGTCCGGGCTCACCCTCGTGATCCGGGAGGCGCTTCCCCCGGCGATCGCCACGGCCGGGGTCATCTCGGTGTGGGCGGCCCGGCATCTGGCGAAGTCGCCGTCGCTGGAGGTGAGCGTCGCCCTCTCGTGGACGTGGCTCCCGTTCCTGATGGCCGGTGCCGTCGTCATTTGGCTGTCGCAGCGGGGCCTGAAGTGAGGCCTGACGCGCGCCCGGAGGCGAGCCGCACCGTGAGCCGCACGTGAGCAAGACCAGGGCCGTCCACATCGACGGGCTGACCAAGTCCTACGGGGACCTGGAGGCGCTGCGCAACGTCTCGCTCGTCGTCGACGGCGGTCACCAGGTGGCCCTGCTCGGGCTGAACGGGTCGGGCAAGACCACCCTGCTGCGGATCGCCGCCGGGTTGCTCGAGCCGACGAAGGGCCAGGTCGTCCTGGCCGGCCACGCAGCCGGGTCGCTGGGAGCCCGGGCCGCCGTCTCGTACATCCCGGACAACCCCGTGCTGTACGACGACCTCAGCCTGGAGGAGCACCTCGAGTACGTCTCCCGGCTGCACGGCAAGAAGGACTGGGAACCCTATGCCGCCGAGCTGGTTACCCGCCTCGATCTCGTGAAGCGAATCGACGACCTGCCGTCGACGTTCAGCCGTGGCCTACGCCAGAAGGTATCGATCGCCCTGGCGTTCGTCCGCCCGTTCGAGGTGCTGCTGGTGGACGAACCCTTCGTCGGCCTCGACCAGCCGGGCCAGGAGACCCTGCTGGAGCTGCTGGGGGAGGCGGCGGGCAACGGTGCGGCCGTGATCGTGTCGACGCACCAGGTGGAGTACCTCGGGCAGGCGAGCCGCTGTATCGGGCTGCGGGATGGGAAGCTGATGTACGACGGCAAGCCGACGGACCGGGCGGAGCAAGAGATCCTGCGCTGAGGGTTGCTGACCCTCGGGTTTTGCGACCCGGTTAGCGGGCGATCTGGAGCGACGTCGCCCGGCGACGGGCAAGCGCCACGCCGGCGAGGACGACCATCATCCCGGCGATGACGTTGAGCGGGATCAGCTCGTGGAGGGCGACGGCGCCCAAGACGACAGACACGATCGGCATGAGGTAGGTGACAATCGACGTTGCCGAGGCACCCTCGTCGATGATGAGGCGGTAGTTGATGAGATAGGCGAGGCCCGTTCCCACGGCGCCGAGGATGGCGACGGCGATCATTGCGTCGGGCCGCCAGTGGGGGAGCGGTGCGCCGAGGAATGGCAGGGCGGCCGCCGCGATGACCGCTCCAGCAATGAGCTGCCCGGCGGCCAGCCGGTACGGGCTCAGGCCGCGGCCGGCCAGGAAGTGGGTGATATAGACGAAGGTGAAGCCGTACAGGGCCGCCGCGACGAGGCAGGCCAGTCCGCCCCAGCTCATGACCTGGGAGGCATGGCGCCAGGGTGAGAAAATGACGACCGTCCCAGCAAACCCCACGGCGATGCCGACGAGCTTGGCCGCCGTCGGCTGGCGCTCCTGGCGGACTGCGAGGGCGACCAGGATCGTCCACAGCGGCGTCGTGGCGTTCAGGATCCCAGCGATGGCGGAGTCGACCTGGCGCTCCCCGTAGGCGAACAGGGCAAAGGGCACGACGTTGGCGACGAGGGCGGCGACGCCGAGGTGCAGCCACACGTTGGCCCCCTCGGGCAGGCGCTCCCCCCGGACCTTGAGGACCCCGTAGAGCACGAGGGCCCCGAGGGCCAGCCGGACGGCGACCACCTCCCCCGGCGACAGCGAGCGAAGCGCGAGCTTGATCCACAAGAAGCTGGAGCCCCAGATGAGGGCGAGGCCCACGAGCCGCAGGAGGCTGGCACGCCGCATGACCCGATAGTAGGGGGTGTGCTGTGCTTATCGTGCAGCCGCACCAGTTTGACACTCGGGGGCCGAGCGATGCGACAGAATGGCTGTTTGCAACTGCCGGAAGCAGCGCCGGAGCACCGTGGGGCCCGTAGCTCAGTCGGTCAGAGCGGCGGACTCATAATCCGTTGGTCGCAGGTTCGATCCCTGCCGGGCCCACAACTAAACTGGCTGGTCAGAGGCCAGTTTCTTGCTCCACTTGGGAAGCGAAACGACGGTTGGGCCAGCCGGAGGCCACTTTTCGGCCACATCTTGCTTGGACTTGGCTTCCCGGAAGGTGTCATCAAGGCCCTTTGCCAGGCGCTCCTTCTCGTCGGGGAACAGGTGGCCGTAGCGGTCCATAGTCACCGTGATCGACGAGTGCCCCAGGTGCTCCATGATGGCCCGCGGGTGAGCGCCCTTGGCCACCAGCAGGGCGGCGCAGGTGTGGCGGAGATCGTGAAAGCGAAGATCAGGGTCGAGTCTCGCCACCTCCACGGCCGGCTTGTACTGCCGGTGATAGAAGTTGCCTTGCCGAAGCACGCCACCCTCGGGCGCGGTAAAGGCCAGATCCTCCATGCTCTTTCCTTCGAGAGCCGGACCCAGCTGCTCGCACAGGAACCGGGGGATCGGAACCGTGCGCTCCTTGCCCGACTTCGGCGGTCCAAGATGCAGGGTCCCCGCCACGTCCGAGTAGGCCTCGACCACTCGAACCCTGCCGCCTAGCAGATCGATACGGCCCACCTTGAGAGCGGTCACCTCGCCGAAGCGCAGACCCGAGTACGCGGCGAAGCGGACCACGATGCCATACGGCTCCACGATCGAGCGAGCAAGGCGCTCGATTTCGACCCCATTGAGGAAGAGCATTTCCCTCTTCGTGGCCTTCGGGAGCTTGACTCCCACACATGGCGACCGAGCGACGTATCCAGACTCGACCGCTGCCTTCAGGCTTGCCGATAGCAGCTGATACGCCTGGCGGATCCGAGAGGCGCTAAGGCCTCCCGCCGTCAACTGCGACACCCACTCCCGCACCTGGATCGGTTCGATGCGGGCGAGGTTTGATGATCCGAACTCAGGAAGCACCAGGGAACGAAGCAGGCTCTCGTACCCTGCCACCGTCTTCGGCTTCAGATGGGCGTGAACTCCCATCCAGCGGTCAGCCCAAGCTTGATAGGACGTTTTACCCAGCTTGGGGTCGGCCCACTCTCCACGGCGCATCTCTGTCTTGACGCCGGCCAGGAACATCTGAGCGTCCGTTTTGCGGACGAACGTCTTGCCCCGCAGGCGACCCGATGGGTCCCGGTACCTGGCTTGCCATCGGCCTGCCGGGGTCTGGCGAAGCATCGCCGTCTTTCGAGTCTTCCCAAGTTCCACGGGCACCTCAGCTCGCCGTCTTGCGGCCCTCAATCCATCGAGCGACGTCGGCAGAGTCGAACCGCAGGTACTTGCCGATCCTGATCGGCTTCGGGCCCTCCCCACGAAGACGCCAATAGTAGACCGTGCTCACCGGCACTTGAAGCAGGTTCGCCAGCTCCTCCACCGATAGCAGTTCCGGCAGTGAGGATGTCCTCTGACCTCCCCTCCCGGCCAACCTTGTCCTTGTCATGACGTCTCCTGTCTCGTCGGTCGATCAAGCAGCGCAGTCCAACTCCTCCCGTGCCACCTGCCGGCGTTCCCTTGCCCGGGCGGCCGCCGTCGACGCCATCCACGCCTCGCCGTGGCTGAGATACCCCCAGCCTGTGTACCGCCACGACTTGCGCACCTCGACGAGGCCCTCGTCCTCCGGCCGGCCCCATGCATCGAGCACCACGCCCTGGTCGCCGGCGAGCTGGCGGCGCACGTGCTCACGGCGCACCCGGCGCAGCGCCCCCATCGTCGTGGAGTACGCCCGGCTCTTGGTAAGGAAGTGACCGCCGAACCCGAGCCCGTGGGCGTGCTCCCGGAGCTTGAGGCCCGCCAGCTCGTCCCTGCGCCCGAGCACCACCGCCGCCCACACGAGGCGCCTGACGTGCTCCGGGGCCTCCAGGGCGTCGATGTCGTCGTCGTCCTCGATCGGCCGCTGCGGCAGCCCCAGAGCCTCGGAGAACTTCGTGGCGTACTTCGCCACGTACGCCGCCACCGCCTCGTTGGACAGCTCGCCCGGGCCACCCCCTCGTACGGCCCGGACGTCGATCTCCCCTCCCCAACGCAGACGCGTGTCGGTCCTCCCCAGCACCGCCAGCTCGGCGCACTCCACATACACCGACTCCCTCGCCGCCCGCACCACCACCTCGAGCTGGCCGAGGCTGAACCCCGGCGGTGGGGGGGCGACGGCGTTCGGATCTCCCTCCGGGGGAGCGGCGTCGAGGCGAACCATGGCGTGGAAGTGGATGGCACCCCGGCGCTGGTACTCGCCCACCTTCACCATCCGGATCTTCACGAGGGCGTCGAGACGGCGGTGGCTCATGCCGACCGCCGCCGCCAGCTCCCGGGGCAGGTAGGTGCGGAACCGGGCCCAGAGCTTGGGAGCCATGGCGTTCCAGACGACCTGCCCGTCGTAGTCGAAGCAGTCAGGGCAGATCGGCGTCCCGAGGGTCGGCTCCCCCTCGGCATGGCGCACCGAGCAGCCCACCGGCCTCCCGTGCGGACAGCGCTTGTCCTTGTCCCGAGGCCGGCAGGGGAGCACCTTGGAGCCCTTCACCCGCCGCACGTGGACCGCCCCGAACGACGGCGCGGTGAGGGTCACGAACAGCTTGGGGTGATCCACCACCGAGTCGTCGAGGCCCTTGCCACCCTGCAGCCCGGCCCGCACGAGGTGGAAGGCGTCCCACTGGTACCACGTCGAGCAGCTCCGGCACTTGGACGCCCTGCGGGTCCCGCAGGCCACGAGAAGGGTGTCGTCGGGCTCGCCCTTCGTCGTGTACGTGGTCCGGACCTCTCCCGTCGCCCGGTCGACCTGCTCAACGTGACCCTTGATGCGGATCGGCCGGCAGCAGTACCCA
>DASPZW010000048.1:0-2626 GCA_035636055.1 Actinomycetota bacterium | reverse complement strand
CCCATCCCACCTCCCGAGCCACCCCGGAGCAAGCCCCCCCGCCCCCGACCCGAACGCATGCCCGCCCGCCGCCGGGTTCCGGAGCGGCAGGCCGGACGAAGAGTGTCCCCGGCCGTGGCGATCATCGGATTCGCTGCCGTGGCGCTGCTCGCCACCCTGCTGGTCTCGCAGTTCAACAAGCCGTCGCCGCCGAAGGCCACCCAGGTGCTCGGAACATCAACCCAGCGGCCCGCCCCGACTGCCCCGGCAGAGGGAGCATCCGACCTCTCCGGCTACACCCTCATCACGGCGGACACAGGCAGCGATGTTACCGTTGCCCCGTTCTCGGGAACCCGGCACACGGTTGCAGGCTTCCCCGGCGCCGGGCATCTGGAGCCACCGGTTCCCAGCGGGAAGAGCATCGTCGTCCTCAAGGGGTCCACTGCCTACGTCCTGACGCCCCCCTTCACGGCAGCCGCGATCGCCATCGCCGCAGCCGACCACGCCTTTCCTGCACTGACCGACGGTGGTGTCGGCCTGTGGCGGGCGGGGGCCGGGGGGGCGCTGCCCACCGTCGAGATCGCAGCCTTCCCCGGTTCCGGCATCCGCGGCAGCGCCGCGGTCCCGTTCCCCCGGGGCCTCCGACCGCTGGCGGAACTCCCTTCGGGCATCCTCGTCCAGCTGGACCAGACCTCCGGCCTGCTGCAGGTCTGGCAGCCGGGCCGCGATGGCGGCTCCGGCATCTTCGTCCGGACACTCGGTCCGTCCGCGGGTGTCGTCGGCTGGTCGGGCGACCGCGTGGCGTGGCTCGCCTCGGCTCCCTGCACGTCGAACGGCGAATGCCCCCTGCACGTGACGGACGTGTCCACCGGCGGCGACGTCGTTGTGCCGCCGCCCCCAGGGTTCGCGGGCTACCTGCCGGGCGGCGCGTTCTCGCCCCTCAACAGCCAGCTCTTCGCCACCTTCGTCTTCAACCCGGTCCAGCATGCGGCGGCGGCCCGCCTCGTCCTGGTCAGCCTGACCAGCGCCGTCGGGGCAGGCCCGCACTGGGCTCCCGCCCTGGTCCCGCTGGCCGACGTCGGTCTGGTCCTGAACAGCCCGGCCCCCGCGGCGGCGTGGACGCCCGACGGTGCCCACGTCCTGTTCAGCGGGAGCTCGGGCCGCATCCACGAGTACATCCCGGGCCGCACCGCCTCCTACCCGACCGAGCAGCCCGCGTCCTCGAGCTTCACCGTCGTGCAGAACGCCCCGGGGAGTGGCGCCCCATAGATGCGTTGCGAACCCTCCCGGCCCGCTGCTACGTGAGGAGGTCGACCGGGGTCCCGAGGGGCACCGCGTGCAGGAGTTGGGCGAAGTCTGCAGGTGCCATCCGGACGCAGCCGTGGGACGCCCGCTTGCCCATGACGCTCGTGTCGGTCCACCCGTGGATGCCGGTCCTCCCGCCACCCGGCCAGTTCTCCAGCACCGGCGAGAACGCCGACAGGGCGAAGATGCCGGGCGAGTACTCCCCGCCGTAGGCCTCGCTGGCCCAGACGTAGAAGTGACCGTAGGGCGTCGGGGTCGATGGCGCCCCCACCGCCACGATGAAGGCCTTCTTCAACTGGCCGGCGACGTAGTACTCGAGGCGGAACTGCGACTGGTACACCCGGATGTAGTCCGGGACCTCGCGGATGGTCACTGCCGATGCCTGGACCCAGCCCTGCGACCCGCTGGGCCGGACGGGCACCTGGACCTCATACCAGCCGGGGACCGAGGCGTCGGTCACGAGGAGCGCCTCCTTCTGCCCCATGGCGTTGACGTTGGGGACCGACGCCAGCACCTTGCCGACCGCGGGGGCGCCGTAGACCGGGATCGTCGGGGCGGCGACGTCGGCCACCAGGGACGAGGTCGGCACTGGGATGGGCGACGGGGCGGCCTGCGTGGGCGACGGCGCGGCAGCCGGCGGTGCCACCACCGGGGCGGCGACGACAGCCTTCGGGTGACCGGCGTTGCTGCGCCAGGCATAGGCACCGACGACGAGCCCGCCGGCAACCGCCACGGCGACGCCGATGACCAGCGCCTTGCCGAAGATCTGCGACCTGGGGGAGTTGTTCACGGCATCGACCTGGAGACCATTGAAGCCCGCCGACCAGCGGGGCGCAACCGTCAACCCTCGCCGAGAGTCATCGGTACGGGGCGACAGTACCTTGAGGCGCCAGGGACAGTACTTCTCCAACGAACCGGTCTCTGGAGCGTGACACCATGGCTCGAATGCTTCGGTGTGACCGCTGCGGCACGGAGGTGTCCGAATGGGCCGCCCGGTGCCCCACGTGCCGGGGAAGCCTCGAGAACTCCACCGTCTCGGTTGTCCCGGAGGCGGACACGAGCCTCCCGAACGCGGGCCTCCCGGACGCGGGCCTCCCGAACGCGGGCCTCCCGAACACGGGCCTCCCGAACACGGGCCTCCCGGACCCGGTACCTGCACGGGCACCGGTACCAGAACCATCCAAATCGCCGCCGAGGCGCCGCACACTGGCGACGGTCGCGGCCGCAGTCGGCGTCGCCCTGATCGCCATCTTCGCCGCGTCCAAGGCGATTGACCACGGCCGTCCGCTGCCGGCCGCCCAGCCAACCCCGACCCCAACCCCGACGCCCACCCGTAGCCCGG
>DASPZW010000047.1:0-2451 GCA_035636055.1 Actinomycetota bacterium | reverse complement strand
CGGGACCTCAAGGAGAAGGGTTTCTCGCTGGCGACCATCCGCCGGCTGCTGGCCGGTGAGCTCGACGCGGCCGACGAGGCCCTCGCCAGTGCCCTTGCGAGTGCCCTGCCCGGCGAGGATGCCCTGGAGGGTGGCGGACCGGAGGAGCTGCTGACGCTCGAGGAGTTCGCCGAGCGGACCGGCATCCCCGAGGCGCTGATCCAGGTCATCGAGCGCCAGGGGTTGCTGGTCGCCCCGCCCGGCGACGGTCCGCGGTACACCTCCGGCGACGTGCGGGCGGCGTCCGCCGGCATCGCCCTCCTGGAGGCCGGCCTGCCACTCGACGAGCTGCTCGGGCTCGCCAAGGAACACGACCGGGCGGCCCGGGCCACCGCGGCCCGGGCGGTCGACCTCTTCGACGCCTACGTCCGCGCCCCCATCCGGGCGGAGTCCCGTTCGGATGCCGAGGCGGCCGAGCGGTTGGTGGAGGCCTTCAGGACCCTGCTGCCCGCCACGACCCGGTTGGTGGCGCACCATTTCCAGCGGGTGCTGCTGGCGACGGCCCAGGCCCGCTTCGAGGGCCAGGCGATGCCCGACGTCGCCCCCGACGAACCCACACCACCAACCGGGGCTCAGGAGGAACTGTGAAACCAGGCGACGAACTGCCCACAGGGCCGGAGAAGGTCAAGGCCGTCCAGACGATGTTCGACGCCATCGCCCCCCGCTACGACCTGCTCAACCGGATCCTCACCTTCGGTATGGACTCCGGGTGGCGACGGCGGACCGTCGCCGATCTCGGCCTGCCCGCGGGCTCGCTGGTGCTCGACCTCGCCTGCGGGACCGGCGACTTCTGCAACGACCTGCGGTCGGCCGGTCTTACCGCGGTGGGCTTCGACAACTCGGCCGGGATGCTCGCGGCGGCGACTACGACGGCGCCGCTCGTGCTGGCCGACGCGATGCGGCTCCCCATCCCCGATGCCTCGGCGGACGGCGTCACCTGCGGGTTCGCCCTCCGCAACGTCGCCGACCTCGGCACGTTCTTCGGCGAGGTTGCCCGGGTGCTTCGCCCCGGAGGAAGGATCGGCCTGCTCGAAGTCGCCGAGCCGAACTGGCGCCCGGCCCGGCTCGTCCACGGGATGTACTTCCGGCGGGTCGTCCCCCTGATCGGTGGGCTGCTGTCGGACCGGGCCGCCTACCGCTACCTCCCTGCCTCGACCGCCTACCTCCCCGAACCGTCCGAGATGCTCGCCATGTTGCACGACGCCGGTTTTCCCGACGCTCGCCGCCGCCTGCTCTTCCTTGGGGCCGCGCAGCTGATCGTGGGCACGAGGGCGTGAGGCTCGCAGCCGACCGGCCCGGCGGCGAACCCCTCGTCTCCCGCACCGCGGCGCTGCCGGAGGTCCCCGACCTCATCGCCCACCTCCCGGCCGCCGGTGGCGTCGCCTGGATCCGCGGGGGGGACGGTTTCGTGGGGTGGGGGGAGGCGGTCCGGGTGCCCGTGGGCACCGGCCCCGACCGCTTTGCCCGCGCGGCTCGCACGGTTGCCGGCCTCCTCGGCGACTCGGAGGTCCACAACGAGGTCGGCGGGTGGGGGACCGGGCCCCTCGCCTTCGGCAGTTTCGCCTTCGACGACGCCGCCGCCGCCTCGGACCTGGTCGTACCCGCCGTGGTGATCGGCTCCGCCGGGGGCAGGGCCTGGGTGACCCGGACCGGGCTGGGCGCCGTCCCGGAGGCGGAGGATGTGGAGACGCCGGCGGTCAGCCGGCCGGTGCTGGCGGCGGGGGTTCTCGACGAGGCCGGGGCTCTCGATGAGGCCTCCTTCACCCGGGCGGTCGAGGCGGCCCGGGAGGCCATCCGGGCAGGCCGGCTGGACAAGGTGGTGCTCTCCCTCCAGGTGCTGGCCACGTCCGGGACGCCGTTCGATCAGCGGAGGGTGCTCCGGCACCTCGCGGCCAACTACCCCCAGTGCTACACGTTCGCCTTCCAGTCGTTCCTCGGTGCCAGCCCGGAGCTGCTCGTCCGGCGAGAGGGCAGGTCCGTCCGCTCGCAGCCCCTGGCGGGGTCCTCCCGCCGGGGGGCCACGCCCGACGAGGACCGGGAGCTTGGGGCCCGGCTGCTCGCGTCGCGCAAGGACCGCTGGGAGCACGACCTGGCGGTCGTGACCGTCGTCGAGGCCCTCCACCCGCTCTGCCGAACGCTGCGCATCGAGCCCGAACCCTCGCTGCTCCGGCTGGCCAACGTGCAGCATCTCGCCACGGAGGTGGCCGGGGAGCTGTCCGCCGGCCCGTTACCCACCGCCCTGGGGATCGCCGGCGCGGTCCACCCCACGGCGGCGGTGTGCGGGACACCCTCACGCAAGGCGCTGTCGCTGATCCGGGAGCTGGAAGGACCGCATCGGGGGCGCTATGCCGGCCCGGTGGGCTGGGTCGACGCCGGCGGCGACGGGGAGTGGGCCATCGCCCTGCGGTGCGC
>DASPZW010000046.1:0-6848 GCA_035636055.1 Actinomycetota bacterium | reverse complement strand
CGCTCGCCGAGCGACGCCGGGTCATGGTTCTTGGTGGGTGGGTGTCGCTGCTTGCCGCCTGCGTCCATGTCGACCTGGGTCAGCGCGAGGCTGCGAATGCCAGCCGCCTCACCGCCCACCAGCTCGGCACGCATGCCGAACACAGCGAGTTGACGGCATGGGCATTCGAGATCGCCGCGTGGCAAGCGCTGCTCGACGGCCATTACGACGAAGCAGTCCAGCTTTGCCAGGCCGGCCAACGAATTGTGGGAACCGCCACCTCCGCCTCCGCCTACGTCCAGCTCAGCGCTCAGGAGGCACGAGCGTGGGCTCGGCGAAAGCAGCCCCGAGAGACCCTTGCGGCCCTCGACCGCTCAGCAGCCGCATTCGAGCAGCTGCCTCCACCCACACAGCCCGACCACCACTTCGCGTTCGATCCCCGCAAACAGGTGGGCTATACCGCGACGACGCTCGCCTGGCTCGGCGCTGAGGAGCGCGCCGAAGAGTACGCCCGGGAGACCATTCGCTCCTACGAGGACGAAGGGAAGCGGGGCAGGTCACTTCGACGGCTTGCAACCGCTCGGATCGACCTCGCCCTGGTCGTGGCGACCCGAGACCGCCCAGAGGAGGCGTGTCATTTGGGGAGGCAAGCGTTGAGCTCAGGCAGATTGGTTCGATCGAACATCTGGCGGGTCACTGAGTTGGATGATGTCCTCCGGAGCCGGTACGGCAACACCGCTGACATCCAAGATTTCCATGACCACTACGTCGACGTTCATCGCAACATCGTGAGGAGCTAGCCTAGACGGCGAGCAGCTTCTTCACCGACTCGTTCGCCAGGCCCTCGGTGCTGCCGTCGGCGACCACGCGCCCGGCGTCCAGCACGACGTAGCGTTGCGCGAGGCGCAGGGCGAACTCCGTGTACTGTTCCACGAGGACCATGGCCAGGCCGTTCATGGCGTTGAGCTGCGCGATGGCGTTCTCGATCTCGATGATGACCGACGGCTGGATGCCCTCCGTCGGCTCGTCGAGCAGCAGGAGCCGGGGCCTGGTCACGAGGGCCCGGGCGATGGCAAGCTGCTGCGCCTCGCCACCCGAGAGGAAACCGGCCTGGCGGCCGAGCAGCTTGCGGAGCTTCGGGAAGAGATCGAGCGCCTCGTCGAGCGCGGCCTGGCCGGCGGCGACCCCTGCCGGCGCCGCTTCGATGACCACCTGGAGGTTCTCCCGCACCGACAGGGTGGGGAAGCTGGCCCGGCCCTGGGGGACGTAGGCCAGGCCCGCCCGTACCCGCTGGTCCGACCGCATGCTCGTGATGTCCCGGCCGTCCAGGGTGATGCGACCCTTCGACGCCTTGATCACCCCCATGATGGTCTTCATCAGCGTCGTCTTGCCAACGCCGTTGCGACCCATGACGCAGACCAGGGCGTCGTCGGGCACCTCGACCGACACGCCGAACAGGACGGTGGTGCGGCCGTAGCCGGACTCGACGTTCTCGACACGGAGCATGTCAGCCCGCCTCCTGATGTGCCGTGCGGTCGGCGGCCCGGCCGAGGTAGACCTCCTGGACGATGGGGTCGGCCTGGACCTCTGCGATCGGGCCCTCGCAGAGGACCTTGCCCTCGTGGAGCACCGTGACCTGGCTGGCGTACCGGCGGACGAAATCCATGTCGTGCTCGATGACGACCACCGTGTGGTTGAGGGCGATGCCCTGGAGGAGCTCACCCGTACGGGTCCGCTCCTCCTTCGTCATCCCGGCCACCGGCTCGTCGAGCAGCAACAAGCGCGGGTTCTGGACGAGCAGCATGCCGATCTCGAGCCACTGGCGCTGACCGTGCGAAAGGGTCCCGGCGGGCAGGGGGCCGAACTCGGCAAGCCCGACCTCGTCCAGCACCCGGGCGATGGCGTCGTCGATGCCGCGCCGGCGGCGCAGCAGGGAGATGAACGGGCGGCGGAACGAGGCAGCGAGGTCGATGTTCTCGATGACGCTCAGCTGCTCGAACACCGTTGGCGTCTGGAACGTCCGCCCGATGCCCTCACGGACGACCTCGTACTCCTTGAGCCCGAGCATCTCCTTGCCGGCGAAGCACACGGACCCCGCGGCTGCCTTGGCGAGCCCGGTGATTGTGTCGATCAGGGTGGTCTTGCCCGCCCCGTTCGGGCCGATGAGGAAGCGGATCTCGCCCTCCTCGATGGTGAGGTCGACGCCGTCGACGGCCCGGAACCCGTCGAAGGATGTGACCAGGCCCCGGATCTCCAAGATGGTGGTCATACCGGCACCTTCCGGTCCTCGAGCACCCCGGTGCCGTCCTGGGGGGCGGGGGCGGGGGAGCGTCGCAGGCGGTCGAGGGCGTTGCGTCCGTAGCCGGCCAGCCCGGCGAGGCCCATCGGGGCGAAGCCGACAACGACCACGAAGAGCAGGCCCTCGAGGTACAGCCAGCCCGAGGGGAACCGGTTGCTGAGCGACGTCTTGGCGTAGTTGACCGCCACGGCCCCGAGGACGGGGCCGACGAGGCTGGACCGGCCTCCGAGGGCCACCCAGATCACCATCTCGATCGAGGGGACGACGCCGAGCAGGGCGGGAGAGATGATCCCGACCACCGGCACGAACAGCGCGCCGGCCAGCCCCGCCATGCCCGCCGAGACGCTGAAGGCGAGGACCTTGATGACCGTGGGGTTGTAGCCGAGGAACCGGACCCGCTCCTCACCGTCGCGCACGGCCACGAGGAGCCGCCCGTAGCGGCTCGCCATGAGCTGGCGGGCCAGCAGGAAGACCCCGCAGAGGACCGCGGCGGTCACGAAGTACAGCGTCCGCTGGTTCGCGGGGTCGGCGAGGTCGAAGCCGAAGGCCTGCGTGAAGTTGGTGAGACCGTTGGTCCCGCCGGTGTAGCCCTGCTCGCCGATCAGCAGGATCACGAAGGCGGCGGCGAGGGCCTGGGTGAGGATGGCGAAGTAGGCGCCTCGGACCCGGCGCCGGAACACCATCGCCCCGAGTGCGGCGGCGACCGCCATCGGCACGATCACGATGGCGGGAAGCGCAACCCATGCGTACTGGAAGGGGCGCCACAGCAGCGGCAGCTTCTCGACACCGCTCCACGACATGAAGTCCGGCACCTTGCCCGGGCCGGCGGCCTGGAGCTTCAGGTACATGCCCATGGCGTAGCCGCCCAGGCCGAAGAACACGCCCTGGCCAAGGGTCAGCATGCCGCCCTGGCCCCAGGCGAGACCGATGCCGACGGCGATGATGGCGTAGCAGAGGTACTTGGTCATCAGGTTGAGGCTGAAGTCCGACAGGGTCGCCGGAACCAGCACGAGGAGGCCGAGCGCCACGAGGGCGAAGCCGAGCCGTCCGTACCAGACCCTGCGGGTCCCGCCGCCGGCACCCGGCATGGACACCTTCATGTCAAAGCCCTGGTATTGAGCACGAACATGCCCTGGGGCCGGGCTTGGAGGAAGGCGACGATGGCCACGAAGACCACGACCTTGGCGAAGCTGGCCGACGTGCCCCACTCCACGTAGGCGTCCAGGACGCCGAGGGCGATCGCCGCAAGGACCGCGCCCCGGATCTGCCCGAGACCCCCGACGACCACGACGAGGAAGGCGTCGACGATGTAGTTGGTCCCCAGCGTCGGCCCGATGGAGCCCAGTTGGGTGAGGGCCACCCCGGCTACCCCAGCGAGGCCGGAGCCGATGAAGAAGGTGCGCCGGTCCACCCGGGCCGTCGGGATGCCGCTGCAGGCGGCAAGCTGGCGGTTCTGCATGACCGCACGCATGCGCCGGCCTTGGGGGAGGTAGGTGAGGTAGACCCAGATGCCGGCGACCGCCGCGGCCACGAGCGCCATGATGAACAGGCGGGCGTACGGCATGTCCACGCCGGCCACGTGGACCCCGCCGACCAGCCACGAGGGCGACAGCACCTGCACGTTCGCGGCGCCGAACAGGTCACGGGCCAGCTGTTGGAGCATCAGGCTGACCCCCCAGGTGACGAGCAGCGTGTCGAGCGGCCGCCCGTACATCCGGCGGATGAGGATGGTTTCGAGCGCCACGCCCATGGCGCCGGCGATGACGAAGGCGACCGGGAGGGAGACCAGCAGCGAGGTCCCCCTCCCGAACGATCCCTGCAGCATGTAGGCGGTGTAGGCCCCGGCCATGATGAACTCACCGTGGGCCATGTTGATGACGTTCATCTGGCCGAAGGTGAAGGTCAGCCCGAGCGCGATGAGCAGCAGCGTGGCGCCGATGCCAAGGCCCGTGAAGAGCTGCGACAGCAGGCTTCCCAATACCGGTCCTTTCGCCTACCTGCCTGGTCCTATCCCTTCCACCACGTGTAGGTCTTCAGGTACGGGTCGGGCTTGATCGGCTGGGGCGAGGCTGAGATCTCCTTGATGAGGCCGTCCGCCTGGATCTGGCCGATGCGGGCCGTCTTGTAGAGGTGCTGGGTGGCGCCGTCGATGGTCACCGTCCCCTCGGGTGCGGCGTACGTGAGCCCGGCAGCAGCCGTCCTGACCGCGGCCACGTCGGTGGTCCCCGCCTTGTTGGCGGCCATGGCCCACAGGTGGACGGCGGTGTAGCCGGCCTCCATGGGGTCGTCGACCGTCTGGTTGGCGCCGTACTTGGCCTTGTAGGCGGCAACGAACTTGGTGTTCTCCGGGGTGTTCGTCGTCTGGTAGTAGTTCCAGGCGACCAACTGGCCAACGATGTTGTCGATGCCGATGCCGGCGACCTCCTGCTCGGCGATGCTGACCGAGAGGACCGGCATCTGCTGCGGCGTGATCCCCGCTCCTTTGAGCTGCTTGAAGAAGGCGACGTTGCTGTCGCCGTTCAGCGTGTTGAAGACGGCGTCGGGCTTGTCGGCCGAGATCTTGTTGACGATGGTGCCGAACTCGGTCGAGCCAAGCGGCGTGTACTGCTCGTCGACGATGGTCATCCGGTTGGCCGCGGCGTAGGCCTTGATCTCCTTGTTGGCGGTACGGGGGAAGACGTAGTCGCTGCCGAGGAGGAAGAGCTTGGTCTTCCCTTGGGCCTTCAGGTAGTCGAGGCCGGGGATGATCTGCTGGTTGGTCGTGGCGCCGGTGTAGTAGATGTCCGGCGAGCTCTCGAGGCCCTCGTACTGCACCGGGTACCACAGCAGGCCCTTGAGGGACTCGAAGACCGGCAGCATCGCCTTGCGGCTGGCGGAGGTCCACCCCCCGAAGACGGTGGCGACCTTGTCGACGCTGATGAGCTGCCTGGCCTTCTCGGCGAAGGTCGGCCAGTCGGACGCGCCGTCCTGGGTGACCACCTGGAGCTGCTTGCCGAGGACGCCTCCTGCTGCGTTGACCTCGTCGATCGCCAGGAGTTCTGCGTTCTTCACGGCGACTTCGCTGATGGCCATCGTGCCGGAGAGGGAGTGGAGGTCGCCTACCTTGATGATGTTGCCGACCACCCCCGGCATCGCCCCGGTGCCGCCGCTTGCCGACGACGTGTCGGTCGGTGTGGCGGTCGATGTCGTGGCCTTCTTGCCACATGCCGCCGCCACGAGCGCCAGCAGGCACAACAACGTCACCGGCAGGAGCTGATACCGGCGACGCGAGCGAAACTGGTTCAAGTTCCCTCCCCCTTTGTCTCGGCCCGTGTCCAAATTTGGTTTGTGTACAAGACTTGGTTTGTGCACAAGAACGTATACAAACTTGGATCCCACCCCGGCCTTGGCTTCGGGCCCCCCGCGGGCCCCATCTCGGCGGATGTTAACGAGGGGATGTTTCCGGCGAGATTCCGACTCGTGACATGGATGTAAACAAAGGGCGAGCTGTGGTTAGGCTGTCGGCACCTAGGGTAGGCGGTCCGTTTGGCCCTCCGCACGAGCGCTCGGCGAGGAGTTTTGACGAGGCTCGGCGCCAGGTTGACTAGATTGATCGGCAGTGAGCCGTGCCTTCTTCGACCAGATCGACGACGAACTGCGGGGCCTGCTCGGGCCCGCTCTCCGCACCTACCAGTCGGTGCGGGACGGCCGCCTCCTCAAGCTCTGGTACGCAGATCCCACGATCCACTTCGAGGTGCAGATGGTCGCCCGGCGCTGGTCGCCGCTGCAGCTGCCCGTGATCGAGGTTGGGCTGCACCTCGAGCACCCGGACCCGCTCGTGAACGAGCGACGCCTCGCCGCACTCACGTCCGGCCGGCCGGCGTGGCGCCGCACGCTCCCCGGTGCCGGAACCGGTCCGGCCCTGGGGCCGCGGGGCTCGGCGTGGCGCCGGGTCTCGGAGTTCCTGGAGGAGTCAACCCCCGACGACCCCGATCTCGCCAGCGAGGCAGCCGAACGCCTGGCTCTGTACGTCCGGACCCTGTGGCCCTTGGTGAGGGCAGGGGGGTCCAGGGGGGAGTAGCAGCCCCCGGAGCGCAGCGGAGGGGATGAGCTGCGAATCCCCCTGGGTCGTCGAACACTCCGGAGGAGTGGGCGACGACTGGAAGACCAGGTTAGGGTGCGGGCCATGACGTCCCGAACCACAACGTCCGGAACCACAAAATCGAGGAGATCGTGCCGGCGCCAGCCGGCGGGATGGTTGGCGACGCTGCTCGTCGCCCTGGCCCTCAGTACCGCGGCCGGGGCAGCGGCGCCGGTTGCCCACGCGGCCCCGGCCCTCGCGGCGGCCGGCCCGCGCCAGCAGGCCGGGAGCCAGACCCCCGGCCACGTGCCCCGGGGCTACTGGCTTGCCGCTTCAAACGGCGGCGTCTTCGCCTACGGCAACGCGACGTTCAAGGGAAGCGTCGGCGCGCTCAACAAGCCAGTCGTCGGCATGGCCACCACCCCTGTGGGCAACGGCTACTGGCTGGCGGCGTCCGATGGCGGCATCTTCTCCTTCGACGTCCCCTTCCTCGGCTCCACGGGCGGCATC
>DASPZW010000045.1:0-3344 GCA_035636055.1 Actinomycetota bacterium | reverse complement strand
GTGAACCCGGCGTCCCGGGCGGCCTCGGGGTCGAACAGGTTGCGGCAGTCCACGAGGATCGGCACGGTGAGGATGCCCTTCAGCCGCACCAGGTCGAGATCTGCGAACTCCGGCCACTCGGTGCAGACCACGAGGCAGTCGGCCCCGTCCGCCGCGGCGTAGACGTCGTCGACGACCTCGAGGCCCTCGACCTGGGCAGCCGCGGCCGGGCCGGCCTCGGGGTCGACGCCCAGCACGGTCGCGCCGCTGCGCGGCCGGATCGCGGGCCAGGACCGCCCATTACGTTGGCATGGTGGGGGTACTCTTCGCCGTGGTGACCGGTCCGGGTCCCGTGCTGCACGATCTGCTGGTCGGTCACGGGACGCTGGTCGCCCGGTGGGCCCAGGGGTTCTTCGGCTACGACCCGGCAGCGGCCGCCCGTCCGGTGGTCGAGCACCCGCTGCTCGGCGAGGGCCTGTTCCAAGTGCTGCTGGGCGTGCCCGTGTACATCGCCCTGGCGTCGTTGGGTGTGGTCACGATCCGGCTCGTCTCGCGACGACGGAAGACCCTGCATCGCCAACGTGCAGGCACCACCCTGGCGGGCCGGCTCCAGCAACTTTGAGCCACAACGCCGCAAAACGAGTCGTTTTGGCTCAACGTTTCAGCGGGGTGCGGTGCCGGCCACCCACCCCAAACAGGGAGGAGCCCACCTGTCCTGGTCCGAACGGGCCATCAAGGTCGCCCACCAAACGCCCATATAGCCGATATACGGGGTGGGGCGCCTTCACTGAAGGCCTCTCGATAAAGGCAAACCCGGGGCGACCCGGGGACCGCAAAGTCATGGATCTCTTCGCCGGAGGCGGCCAGACCACCGGAAGAGGAGCGGCCCGTGAGACCTCTACTCGTCATCGCGGGCGTCGCCGCTGCCACCTCCCTCCTCGTCCTCTCCGGTCCGGCCAGCCAGCTCGGCGCCAGCCCATGATCGACCGCAACTTCCGCAACGCCCTGACGTACTCCGACGTTGGGATGTACTTCAACTTCGGCATGCAACCGACGTCACTGCTGCTCGCCACCTGAGCCGGAAGATCGGGCGGCACTCAGGTCAGGACCGGGACTCCCCGGTGGCAGGCAGCGTCAGCCAGCGCCTTGTCGAACGTAGCGATCGCTCCCCCGACCATGTCGGCGGCCGCCAGCACGACGCAGTCCGGCATCTTGAGCCGGGTCGTCTCCCGCAGCCTCGCCAGCCGGACGGCAGCGTCCTCCCCCCAACCGATCTCCTCGACCTTGAGGCGACGGATGGCTCGCCGGGCGATCTCAAGATAGCGCTCCCCGGCGCGGGCGGGCCCAGCCAGGACTTCCGCCAGCGTGAGGACTGGGGTTCCGAGGGCCTCGTCGACGTCGATGGCGGCCAGCAGCTCGGCGGCCCGGCTGTGATGGGCATCCTGGGGGTTGAGGTGGCCGATCAGCACGGTAGCGTCCAGCACGATCACGCCGGCCACTCCTCCCGCAGCTCATCGAGGTAGTCGGGGCCATACAAGTCGGGCAGGACGCCGGCCGTCTCCCGGACTACCGCCGCCCAGGCTGCCTGGCGTCGCTCACGGTCCTGCTCGATGGCCCGGATGCCCTCCTCCACAAGGCGGGCGAGCAGCCTGGCCCGGTTGTGGGCGTCGTCTGGCCAGCGCTTGGCAGCGGCGTCCAGGGCCTTGGCGATGCGGTCGCTCTCGGTGATGACGTGACGGGGTCGGGTGGTGGGCATAGCAGAAGTGTAGCACCGGATGGTTGGGTGTGGCACCCTACCGGTGAGTCATCTGGCGCGGGGACGCTGAGAAACTTCTTTGAGTATAAAACGGCGTATAACAGCACTTTATACTCAAAGAAGCACAGAATCGGCCATCTGCCCGGCCCGTCGGGCCAGACTGTCCGAGTTAGTCCACGGAGTCGGTGTAGGAAAATTGGGGCCCGCCTGTATTTGCTGTGGGGCTGGCGGCTCTCAACAGATGCGGCCCCTCCGGGTAGACCGTTCTCGGCTCGGGCTGCAGAGGAACGCAACCGCCTCCGGAAGGGGCCTTCGATGAACAACATGCAAGGCAGCGACACCAAGCCTTGCCTCGGTGTCGACCTCGTGGATTGTCAGGCGCCGGGCGGGTCGAAGATTCTCGCAAGCGCGCAGGATGGAGCCTGGCATGATCTCCTGTCCTGAATGCGGCGCCCCAGCGGAGATCAGGGAGAAGAACGCGACGCCCTGTCACACCTGGGAAGCCATCCACTCCGGCTGGATGTCCTGCGTCACCGAGGCCGAGGAGGTTCTGCTGATCGTGGAGGTGCTGTGCGCCGCGGGGCATCGCTTCTCAGGCCCGACAGAAATGCTCGACGGTGCCAACGAAATGGATGCTTGGCAGGAGCGAACAGCCTGACCCATCCGACGCTGCTTTGATCTCAGGTACGGCAAGCAGTAGCGTCAGCGGGTGAACTCGACCGCGCGGAACCCAAGCCTCCGGAACAACCACTCGTGCCCCCGGATCACGCCGACCGCATCGACGTCCAGTCCATCCCATCGAAGAACCGGTCGGCGCCGTAGCCGTCGAAGCCGGCCGCCCGGAGCGCACGCACGGTCCCCCCGGCCGCAGCCGAAGTCCAAAATCGGCCCCGCGATGCGGTGACGGCGGGCGTACTCGACGAAGTAGAGGGCGTCATCCACGAATGGGGGCCATGTTACGCCTGCGCCTCGTCTCCGGAGAGGGGCACCTTGGCCGTCCGATGCGGTGTGGACGGCGTTGCACCCGGACGGTGCCCGGGGTCGAACAAGGTCCACACCTCCCAGACCCCCAACAGCTGCTCGACCACCGCCGCCGTCTCGGGGGACGTGCCGCTCCGCAGACACACGACGATGGTGGCGCCGAACACGGCGACCTCGGCTTCGAAGCCGTCACGCGGCTGGCTGGGGAGGCCAAGGGCGTCGCCTGGCAGTGCCCGCAGCAGAATGCTGCCCGCCGGCTCCCCGGTCGCCACCTCCAAACCGGCCTCGGCGATCAGCCGCGCCAAGCCGGCCCGGAGAAGGGCTGCGGGTGGACCGGGTGGCTCCCCCTCGGCGGGAGCTGGCATCACGACCCGTCCGTCAACGTCAACGGCGGCGGCGAGCTCGAGGTGTTCGCTCGTGGGGACGACAACATGCTCTACCACGCCTGGCAGCAGAGCGCAGGAGGAAGCTTCACCGGATGGTCCTCGCTGGGCGGCCCGATCACCGGGGGGCCGCTCGCCGCCCGCTGGCCGGACGGTCGGCTCGAGGTGTTCGTCTTCGGGTGGGACAATTCCGGCGGCGGTGCCTGTACCACATGTGGCAGGGGTGCAGCTTCAACTGCGGCTGG
>DASPZW010000044.1:0-9244 GCA_035636055.1 Actinomycetota bacterium | reverse complement strand
GAGTGCGCCGACGGGCTCGGGAGGGATGCCGCTCAGGGCCTGCTCCCGCAGGCGCCGCCGGGCCTCCCGCTGGAGGTCCGGGTGGATGCGGTCGATGAACAGGACCCCGTCGAGGTGGTCGATCTCGTGCTGGAAGATCCGGGCCGTCCAGTCGCCCATCGCAAGCTCCACCCGTTCGCCCCGGTCGTTCATGCCGATGACCTTCACCCACTCGGCCCTGAGCACGGGGTAGCTGAGACCAGGGAGCGACAGGCACGCCTCGTCTGCCTCGACCTTGCCGTGCTGTTCGACGATGGCCGGGTTGGCGAGCGCCCCCTCCGAGCCCTCGTAGGTCCAGACGAACACCCGCCGGGGCACGCCGATCTGCGGCGCGGCCAGCCCCACGCCGGGGGCGGCGATCATGGTGTCGCGCATGTCCCGCATCAGCTTGCGGAGCGCCTCGTCGGGGGCACCGACCTCGGCAGCCCGCCGTCTCAGCACCGGGTCTCCAAACGTTCGGATCGGCAAGACCGCCATCGTCACCACTCCCTCGGATCCATCTCGACGAGCAACCGCTCTCCGGCGGACGCCACGATCCCCCGCAAGGGATCGAGCACCTTCTCCCGGTCGCTCACTTTCAACAGTACCTCCGCCCCAAGCCGGCCTTCGACGGGACCGAGCAGCTCGGTCCCCGGCAGTTCCGCCAAGCGGTCGAGGACCACCGTGGCGATCTCCTGGCGCACCGCGCGGACGCGGATGAGCGTGGAGAACGGTGGGACACCGTTCGCCCTGCGGGCTTCCAGCTCGTGGCGGGCGAAGAAATGATAGTCGCCCCGGACCACCGCCTGAACGACGTGGTGGCCGGGCGTGTCCGTCTCGAGCAGCAGGCGGGCCCGATTCGGTCCCCCACCCGATCGCGCCAGGAGGCAGGCAAGCTCCCACAGCGCGGCGAAGGCCTCCTCCGCTGCCCGGCCCGTGGGGCGGTGGATCATCGAGTCCACCCCGAGCGCCACCGCGGTGGTGACCGCCGGCCGCTCCACATCGGCGAGGGCACCTTCCGTGGCGACGATGACCTCCGCCCGCAGCGCCCGCTCGAGCGCCCCGGGCCCGTCGAGGGCGGCCGGGTCGGCCCGGGCGATCACCGCCGCCGGCGCCACCTTCCGCAGGTAGGCGGCGACCTCGGCCGGTCCGGGGCCGGACGGGCTGGCAGCGAGGCGCGGCACCAGGATCAGGACCCGCTCCCCCGCCCGCTGCGCGGCCAGCACCGCGGCCACCGCACGCTGGGGCATGGGGGCGGTCCGGGGCCGCTCCAGCAGCTCGACGAGCGGCCAGGAGGCCCGCATGGCGTCGCGGGACGGTTCGACCACGGACCAGCCGCCCTGCTGGGCACGGGCGAGCGACCGGAGGCTCGGCCCCTCCGACGCCAGCACCACTTCGGCCCCGTAGGCCACGGCCCGGGCCTCGGCCACGTCCCTCGCGTCGTAGTAGGGGGACCGCTGTTCCTTGAGCGTGCGGTCGGCCTCCGAATGGACCACCACCAGGCCGAGCGGGAATGCCGGGACGAGGGCGGCGGCCCGGCCGCCGATCACCACCTGCCGCCTGCCGCGGGCGACGTCCCAGAGGGCCCGGGAGCGCTCGGCCGGTTCCTGCCCGCTGTGGACGACGGCGACCGTCTCGCCGAAGCGGCGCTGCAGGCGCTCCAACACCAGGGACCCCTCCCGGACCTCGGGCACCACGACGATGGCGCCCCGCCCCTGCGCCAACACCCGGGCGATCGACTCGGCGTAGATGGCAACCGGGTCCTCCCGGGGTCCCAGCCGGCGCAGGGTGCGACCCGCCTCCACGCCGATCGTCCCTCGAGGGGCCGTCGCCGGCAGCCCCTTCGAGCGTCCGAGCATCTGCGGCGGGGTCATCAGGTGGAGGAACGACGACAGCGGATGGACGTAGCGCCGCGCCATCGCGTAGGCAGTCCCGAGCAGGGCGACGTCAAAGACCGGGGCGGGGCCCGAGACGCCGGCGATCGGCGACAGCTCCTCGTCCGGCTCGTCCTCGTGCCCGCCGGAGGTGGAGAGCACCCACCCCCGCACCCGCCGGCCACGCAGCGGCGCCCGGACGATCACCCCGGGGACCACACGCTCGGCCAGGGCCTCGGGGATGCGGTACGTCAGCGGGCGGTCGAGGCCCCAGATGTCCCGGTCGAGGACGACCTCGGCCCTCTGTGCCCGATCTCGGGCCCGGTCGCGGCTGCCGGACAGCTACAGGTCTCGAACCGCTTTGGCGATCTCCTGGGCCAAGTCCGCCCGCTCCCAGGTGAACGTGTCCTTGTCGGTACGCCCGAAGTGGCCGTAGGAGCTGGTGGCCTTGTAGATGGGCCGTCGGAGGTCGAGGTTGTGGATGATCGCTGCAGGGCGGAAGTCGAAGAACTCCCGGACGAAGGACTCGAGCTTCTGGGGGTCCACCTTGCCGGTGCCCCGGTCGTCGACCGACACCGACACCGGGTGGGCCACGCCGATGGCGTAGGCAAGCCGGACCTCGCAGCGGTCGGCGACCCCGGAGGCGACGAGGTTCTTCGCCGCGTACCGGGCCATGTAGGCCGCCGACCGGTCGACCTTCGTCGGGTCCTTGCCCGAGAAGGCGCCGCCGCCGTGGGCGCACATGCCCCCGTAGGTGTCGACGATGATCTTGCGGCCCGTCAGCCCGGTGTCGCCCTTCGGTCCGCCGATCTCGAAGCGACCGGTGGGGTTGACGAGGAACCGGATCTCGTCCGACCAGAGCGCCTCGGGGACGGTGGTCTTGACCACGTAGTCCATCAGGTCGGGCTTCAGCAGCGTCTCGATGTCCACCTCGGGCTGGTGCTGGGCGGAGATCAGGATGGTGTCGATCCCGACGGGACGGCCGTCCTCGTACACCACGGTGACCTGCGTCTTGCCGTCGGGCCGGAGGTACGGGATCGTTCCGCTCTTGCGCTCCTCCGCGAGCTTCTCCGCCAGGCGGTGGGCGAGCCAGATGGGCAGCGGCATCAGCTCGGTGTCGATGTCGTCGTGCTCGTTGGCCGCGTAGCCGAACATCATGCCCTGGTCCCCGGCGCCCACCCTGTCGAAGTCGTCACCCGCGACGCCGGCCGGACCCACTTCCCGCAACTCGAGGGCGGTGTCGACCCCCTGGGCGATGTCGGGCGACTGCTCCTGGATCGAGGTGATGACCCCACAGGTCTCGCCGTCGAAGCCGATGTTGGAGTGCGTGTAGCCGACGGCCTTGACCTCATCGCGGACGATGGTGGGCACGTCGACGTAGGTCTGGGTGGAGATCTCGCCGGCCACGACGACCAGCCCGGTCGTGACGAAGGTCTCGCAGGCAACCCGCCCGTAGGGGTCGGGGCCAAGGATCGCGTCGAGGACCGCGTCGGAGATCCGGTCAGCCAGCTTGTCGGGATGGCCCTCGGTGACGGACTCCGACGTGAACAGGTGTCGCCTCGACATAGATTTCCCTCCAATCCACGGCCAACGGGGCCGGCTCGCTGTGGCAGCTTCTTCATCGGCGACGACCGCCGGCTCGGTGCGGCTGATTATAGGGTGCCACCGGGAAGCTGAACGTTTCGGTCAGGTATCCTGCCCAGCTGACATGCGACTCCGGAGACCGAAGACCCCCACCACCGAGGCGGCACTGCCCCCGGAGCCCCCCTCCCCTCCCGGTCCCGGCGTGGCCGCCCGGGTGGCTCCCGCCGCCCCCGAGCCGAGGATCCCCGAGGGCGACCCGGCCATCGTGAGCCAGGTCCTGGGAGTCCCGTGGTTCCACTCGATCGACGTGGGGGGCGGGGTCGTCACTCCCGGGCACAAGCGGCCGGAGACCCTCCAGGAGGAGTTCCGCCTCCTCGGCCTCCCCGATCTCGACGGGCTCTCCGTGCTTGACATCGGCGCCTGGGACGGCTTCTTCTCGTTCACCTGCGAGGAGCGGGGGGCCGCCCGGGTGGTGGCCCTGGACCACTTCGCGTGGTCGCTGGACTTCCCGGCCCTTGCTGCGTACACGGCCGAGTGCGCCGCCCAGGGCGTCCCACCGCAGCCCCACGAGACGGTGCCCTCGGTTTGGCGCCCGGACACCCTGCCGGGCCGCGCCTCCTTCGAGATGGCGCACCGCCTGCGCAACTCCAAGGTCGAGGTCGTGGTCGGGGACTTTATGACGATGGCCCTGGCCTCCCTCGGCCAGTTCGACGTCGTGCTGTTCCTGGGCGTCCTCTACCACCTGCGGGAGCCCTTCGAGGCGCTCCGGCGCCTGGCGAGGGTCGCCAAGGGCATGGCGGTGGTCGAGACCGCCTGCGCCGTCGTGCCGGGCATGGGCCACCATGCCCTGTGCGAATTCTTCGAGTCCGACGAGCTCAACCACGACCCGACGAACTGGTGGGCGCCCAACCGGCGGGGCCTCATGGCGATGGCGAGGGCGGCCGGGTTCACCAGGGTGGAGTGCCCGGTGGCGCCCCCCGAGGATGCGGACCCGGGAGAGTATGAGTGGCACTACGGCCGGGCGGTCCTCCAGGCCTGGCGGTAGGGCCTGACCCTCCGACCCCGGTGACCTGCTTCTCGTTGCTGTTGCATACCCTCTCGGTACCTCAGAACAACGAGAAGGTTTGGTAGTGCCACCACGAGTCTGCTTTACACGTGCCAGCACCCTTGATCGGTAGGTCCCGAATTAGAGAGAACGGGTCCACACAAGGGGGACCGCCATGAATCCTGCACGAGGAACGACGACCGCCGTCGCTGCTTCACCCTACGAGGGAGCCGACGTCCATACCGTGGCCGAGGTACTGGACCGGCTGGAGGAGATCCAGCGCTATGCCGAGGCGCAGGAGCCGCGAGGCCCTGACGACGGCATCGCCTGCTTCAACAGTCTCTATGCCACGATCACCAACACGGTGTTCGAGGCGCTGCAGGGCTCGACCTTCACAGACCAGCCGTTCATCACTGTCCTGGACGTGACGTTCGCCAATCGGTACTTCGCCGCCCTGCGTGCCGGCGCCTTGAGGGTTCAGATCCCCGAGGCCTGGGGCATCCTGATCGAGAAGCGCAACGATGCCCGCATCAACCCCATCCAATTCGCCGCGGCCGGCGTCAACGCCCACGTGAACCTGGACCTGGCCGTCGCTGTCGCCGACACCTGCGCCCTCCTCGACTCGGACCCGGAGTCGGGCACCAAGCACGAGGACTACGGCGCGATCAACAAGATCTTCGCCATGCACATGAAAGAGCTCAGGGAGCGCTTCGAGAAAAACTCCGTCGTGCGCCTCCTGGACCATGTCGCCGCTCCGCTGTTCAACATGGTGGACGACCTCGCCGTCGTCGAATCGCGGGCGGTCGCCTGGAGGCATGCGGTCGAACTCTGGGCGCTGCGGGACCGCCCTGCCGAGCGGGCCGCCTTCCTGAGCGACCTCGACCGGAGAGCCAAGACGCTTGGGCTCCTGCTCATGGTGAGCGAGCCCTGACGACCCACGACGCCATTCTAAAAACTTCTGTTCATTTTACCGCGCATAGCGCGGTCAAACGAACAGTCGATTCAAAAACTCTGGGCAGGGGACCGCCGCGGCCCTCCCTCCAATCCCGCCGGTGGTAGCCTCGCCGGGCGGGTTTTCGACGGATGGGAGCGTTGGCGAGGCACCAGCACGCGGCGGCGCGGTTAGGAATCGTGGCCGGCGCGCTCCTCCTCGTCGGTCTACTCATGCCGGCGCTGCCCCGCACCGCTCGCGCTGCCCCCTCCCTTCCGCCGGTCCTCAGCATCCTGCCGCCCGGCGAGAACGGACTCGTCAACCCCGCCCAGGCGCTGGTGGCCCAGCTACCGGCCCCGCTGGGGCAACGGCCGCCAAACAGCAACGACCAGACCGCCCCCTACGCTGGGCTGCTCTACGCTCCCCCGGGTCTGACCGATCAGGCGCTCACCGGGTACTTCAACGCCGAGACGCTCGGAACCCCGCCGGACGTCAGTCGCATCGAGACGCTGCACCCCCCGGCCGGGTCGGTGACCATCACCCGGGACAGCCACGACGTGCCGCACATCAAGGGCTCCGACCCGGTCGCCCTCGGCTTCGGCGCTGGCTACGCCGCCGCCGAGGACCGCCTGTTCCTCATGGACGTGCTGCGTCACTACGGCTCTGGCACCCTCACCGGGTTCCTCGGCCCCACGTGCGCCAACGAGCAGATGGACCACGACCAGCTCCTCGCCGCCCCCTACACCGACGCCCAGCGCCAGGCGCAGGTCGACGCCCTCCCCGCCCGCTACGGCGCCCAGGGGGCCCAGCTCGTCGCCATGGCCACGAGCTACGTGGCCGGCATCAACCAGTACATCACCGAGAGCCGCTTCGACCTCTCGAAGCTGCCGGCCGACTACGCCGCCACCAGCACCCCGTTGCCCCTGCCCTTCACCCCCGCCGACGTCATCTCCGCGGCCTCGCTGGTCGGCGGCCTCCTCGGCAGGGGCGGAGGGGCCGAACTTCGCAACGCCGCTCTCTACCAGCACCTGCTGGCCATCACGCCCAACGCGGCGGACGCCCGGGCGATCCTCGCAGACCTCCGCCAGGCCAACGACCCCGCCGCCCCGACGACGATCCGGGACCAGGCTTTCCCCTACGAGATCCCCGGTGCCATCGACCCCGCGACGACCGCCCTGCCGGACGACGCCCGGGCAACGCTGGCCGCGATGGGCCAGCCAGGTGCCGACGAGCCCGACTGCCCCGGCGCCCCCAACCCGATCACTGCGGCGATCTCGCCGTTGCTGGACGCTGTCGCCGCCCTGCCTGCCGCCCTCGGTAACATCGGCCACAGCAACGCCCTGGTCCACTCCGCGGACGGCCATCCCCTCGCGGTCTTCGGCCCCCAGGTGTCCTACTTCGCCCCCCAGGTGCTCATGCAGGAGGACCTGCAGGCGCCGGGGATCTCGGCGGCGGGGGTCGCCTTCCCGGGGACGGGCTTCGTCGTCGAGATGGGCCGGGGGCAGAACTACGCCTGGTCGGCGACCTCGGCGGGCACCGACAACACCGACGTGCGGCTCGAAGCCCTGTGCGATCCCGCGGGCGGCCCGGTCGGGCCCCGGGAGCCGTTCTACCTATTCAACGGGTCCTGCCTCCCCATGGACCACCAGAGCTTCACCGTCACGGCCCTCCCGACGGTGGCCTCGATCGCGGCCGGGGGCATCCTGCCGAGGGTGATCACCCACGACACCTTCCTGACGAACCACGGCGTCGTGCAGGGCTGGTCGACGGCGGGCGACAAGCCGGTGGCCGTCGTGGCGCAGCGGAGCACCTACAACCGCGAGGTCGATTCCGGCATCGGGTTCCTGGCGTGGAACCAGCCCACCCTCACCCATGACGCCGCCTCGTTCATCGCCGGCACCGCCAACGTCGGCTACACCTTCAACTGGTTCTACCTCGACGCCGCCCACATCGCCTACGCCGTCAGCGGGCGTGACCCCATCCGGTCCCCCGGCGTCGACCCAACCCTGCCGTCGTGGGGCACCGGCGGCGCCGAATGGCAGGGGTTCCTCTCCCCCGGCGCCCACCCCCACGAGGTTGACCCGCCGCAGGGTTGGTTCACGTCCTGGAACAACAAGCCGGCCCCGGGCTTCTCGGCGGCCGACGACCAGTACGGCTACGGGCCGGTGTACCGTTCCCAGTCGCTGGACGCCGCCATCGCCCAGCAGCTCGCGGCCAAGGGGGGCCACCTGGCCCGGGCGGATCTCGTGGCGGCGATGGAGCGAGCGGCCACCGTCGACCTCACCGGGGCATCGGTGCTGCCGGAACTGCTGCAGAGCGTCGACCCCGCCACCCAGCCGCCGGCTGTGCGGGCGATGCTGACCGAGCTGGGCGCCTGGCTCGCCGACGGCGCCGCCCGGAAGAAGGCAGCCCCGGGCGACGCCCAGTACCGTCACGCCGGGGCCGTCGCTGCGATGGACCACCTCGAGGTCCAACTCGTCCAGGCCCTCTTCGGCAACGTCCTGTCCGACCCCAGCCTGCCTAACGGAGGGCTCGACCTCGTCGACGGGGTCCCCTACGACTACTCGGTCCTGCCGATGGTCTTCGCCGATACGCCCAACAGCCGGGGTGCACGCCTCGGCAGCGCCTACGACAGCGGCTACGAGAGCTACGCGGTGAAGGTGCTCCGCCAGATGCGGGGCGCGCCCGTAGCGGCGCCGTTCGGCCCCACCCTGTCCGCCCGCTTGTGCAGCGGCGGCCTCCCCGCCTGTGCCGGCGCCGTGGCGAACGCCCTGCAGCAGACCGCCGCGGACCTCGCCGCCGCCAACGGCGGCACGACGGACCCGACACGCTGGAGCGTCTCGCCGGCCCTCGCCAACGCGAACCGGGCGGCTGCGGCTGCCTTCCCGCCGGGCGCCGCCCAGACGATGCCGCAGTACGACGCCATCGCCTTCCGGGCCCTCGGGCTGCTCGGCCAGCCGAACCTCGACTGGCAGAACCGCCCGACCTTCCAGCAGGTGGTCGAGTTCCCGGGTTGACACGCTGTCCGCGGGCTTGCTCCTCGTCTCCGACATTGAGGACTCGTCCCGGCTTCCGGTGATCCTCGAGCCGCCTGACTCTTCAGCGCCAACAGGTCGGCCCTGCTTGGCGGCAAGGAATTGCTCGGCGTCGGGACCGAGGACCGAGCGAACGAGTGGCTCGCCGCCTGTTTCTCGACGCGGAGAACCGTCGAAGAGCCGGCGGGGATTAACGTCGGGGATCCCTACGGCATGAGTTGGCGGTTAGGCAGGCGATGGTGGACAGACCGTTGATCGAGGAGGGCCCGGCATCGGGTTGCTCTCCGGAATGAGCCACCTGCTCACAACGCTCCGGCAACCCCGGCAAGGTGGCGGGCAACCGCACGCGCGATGGGCTGGCCGGTGTGGCCCTCGTAGTAGTCGTACGCCGGGCAGGGGTTTGCCTCGAAGCACACTACCCGCTCGGTCGGTGTGATGCGGAGGTCGATGCCGCTGAACCGCAGTCCCAGCCGTTCGGTGAACTCGACGCAGCGCTGTTCGACGGTCTCGGACAGCCGGATTGCCTCCAGCCGGGCTGGCTGTCCACCGTTGACACCGGCGTACCGGTAGTCGGCCGCGTCGGACGTCACCCGGGTTGCGTAGACTTGGCTGCCGATGACGTGGACCCGTACGTCGACACCCTCGACATAGGCCTGGAACTGCACCGGACACCAGCGGATGTCGTGGAGCCGGGCCAGCGCCTCGTCGTCGAGTTCCCGCACGATCGACCGGGTCCCGCTGATCGACTTGTAGACGA
>DASPZW010000043.1:0-9596 GCA_035636055.1 Actinomycetota bacterium | reverse complement strand
CGACGGTCGCCCTGACCGGTGGCGGCGCCCCGCCGGCCCCGGCGCGCCTCGCGCCCGACGACTACGTCGGCGACGCCTCCGACCGCACCGGCTTCGGGGGCCTCGAGGCCATCGACCCCGTCACCATGGTCTGCGTCCCCGACCTCATGGCCGCCTACCAGAAGGGCATGATCGACCAGGAGGGCTTGAAGGCGGTCCAGCTCGCCATGATCGCCCACTGCGAGCTGATGGGGAACCGAGTCGCCATCCTTGACTCACCGCCCGGGCTCAACGCCCAGCAGATCCGCGAGTGGCGGGTCGACAACGCAGGCTACGACTCCAAGTACGCCGTGCTGTACTGGCCGTGGATCAAGGTCGCCGACCCCAGCTCGGGGACCAACATGTTCGTGCCCCCGAGCGGTCACATGGCTGGCATCTGGGGCCGCAACGACGACACCCGCGGCGTGCACAAGGCGCCCGCGAACGAGGTGGTGCGGGGCGCCATCAGCCTCGAGCTCAACATCACCAAGAGCGAGCACGACCTGCTGAACCCCCACGGGATCAACTGCATCCGGTCGTTCCCCGGGCGGGGCACTCGGGTATGGGGCGCCAGGACGCTCTCCAGCGACCCTGCGTGGCGCTACATCAACATCCGCCGCCTCTTCAACTACCTTGAGGAGTCGATCCTCGGCGGCACTCAGTGGGCGGTCTTCGAGGCGAACGACTACGCACTGTGGGCCAAGCTGCGGCGCACCATCTCCGCCTTCCTCGTCAACGAATGGCGGAAGGGCTCGCTCTTCGGGCTCACCCCCGACCAGGCCTTCTTCGTGAAGTGCGACGACGAGACCAACACTGCGGAGTCGATCGATGCCGGCATGGTGATCTGTGTGATCGGCGTCGCCCCCGTCAAGCCCGCTGAGTTCGTGATCTTCCGTCTCGCCCAGTTCTCCGGTGGGGCGTCCCTGACCGAGTAGGACCTCGACCGGCATATCGCCACCGGCATCCACCGCCAGAAGGAGGTTGTGACCAATGGGTCTTCCGGATCTCGATACCAGTGTCGGCTGGTCGTTCGGCTTCGAGTTCGACGGCGTTGCCATCAAGCAGATCCAGGAGGTTTCTGGGCTGAAGATGGAGCAGGACGTCATCGAGCTCAAGCACAACACCAGCGCCGGCAAGTACGTCAACAAGAAGCTGCCCGGTCGCCCGAAGGCCGGCGAGGTGACCATCACCCGCGGCCTCACGGGGGACACGAGCTTCCAGGACTGGGTCAAGAAGTCCCACCTCGGCGACATGCCCGGGGCCCGGAAGGGCGGGTCGGTCATCGTTTACGACTACCAGGGTTCCGAGCTCAAGCGCTACAAGCTCACCAACTGCTGGCCGAAGAGCCTCGAGATCGGCAGCCTCAAGGCGGGCGACACCAGCGTGCTGACCGAGAAGCTGACCATCGCGCACGAAGGCTGTGAGCCCGGCTAATGCGGAGGGGCCTTGCGCCCGTCCTCGAGGCGGGCAAGACGGAGTCAGCCGACGAGCCGAACGCCCTGCGGACCGAGTTCGAGTTCGAGCTGCCACGTGGCTACGTCGACAGGACCGGCACCGTGCACCGCCACGGCACCATGCGACTGGCAACCGCGCGTGACGAGCTCGTACCGCTGCATGACGACCGGGTCCGGGAGAACGCCGCGTACCTCACGATCGTGATCCTCGGCCGGGTGGTCACCCGGCTGGGGACCCTCGACGACATCCACGCAGGCATCCTCGAGAACATGTTCGCTTCCGACGTGGCATTCCTGCAGGACCTCTACCGGCGGATCAACCAGGAAGGTCACACACGGGCGGCGGTCGCCTGCCCGGCGTGCAAGCACGAGTTCTCGGTGGACATGGCAGGTGGTCGCCTGGGGGAATCGTGACGTACGCGCCGGACCGGCTCTACCGGCAGGTCGCGTACGTCGCCTACCACTTCCATTGGTCGCTCGACGAGATCCTCGACCTGGAGCACCCCGTTCGTGAGCGCTTCGTCGCCGAGATTGATCAGATCAACCGGGACCAGGAAGGGGGCAGGTGAGCCATCGTGTGGCCCCGCCGAGGAACGCTCCCGCCAGCCCGGGGGGCCGAGGGACGCACTGACGCCCCAATGAGCCCTCCCCATCCCGCGCCGGGGGAGTGGGCCGGTGTGGCCGGGAGCGTCGGTGTGCTGCCCCCGATGGACACGATCATCGGCGTCGAGACATTCCGCCAGGATCTTGCCGTCCAGCAGCCGCCGCATGCGTTCCTCCGTCCCCTGTCACACACGCTGTCGGCGGAGGCGCCGTCAGGGCTGATCCGGGGCCTGGCCCGGGCTGCCGACACCAACGTGCGCCCGGTGCAGCGTGCCGCCGAGCGCACGGCCCCGACGGCCCAGCGTTCGTGGCGGACCGTCCTTCGGTTCCCTTCACGGGGGGCCGGGCAGGCTGCGGTTGTGGGGGCGCCGCGTCCCGCGGCGCCAGCCTTGGAGCCCGCCGCACCAGCGATGCCTGCGCCGGAGGCGGAGCCTGTTTTCGAGCCCACTGCGATCCCTGCTGGGGAGATGGCGCCTACCGAGGAGGCGGCGCCTGCCTTCGAGCCCACCGCGATGCTTGCGCCGGCCCAGGAGACGGTGCCGGTTGAAGACACGGCAAGCCCCCCCGTTGGTCCCGCTGAGGAGGAACCCAGCCTGCCGCTGCTGCCAGCAGATCTAGTGTTGGCCCCGAGGGAGGCGGCGGGGGCGGAGCCCGTCGTCCAGACGGTGCGGGAGCCCGGTCCGGTGCTGACGCGTGCCGCATCGGTGAAGCTCCCCGCCTTCGTCCTTCCGGCAGTCGCGGCCCCACGGCCTTCGCCCCAGGCGTCGCGGATCGTGACCCCGGCCCCGGTCGCGCCCGAGGGTCCCGGCGACCCGCCTGCCCTGCCGGGGCCGGCCCCGGCCCCGGCTCCGGCCGCTGACATCGCCGCGGCCCCTGTTCCGGCGAGCCCGCCGGAAGATGGCCCGAGCGCACCTTTGTTGGGCAGCCCCCCCGAGCCGCCGGAGCCGGGATCGGCGGCGCCGACGCTCGCCCAAGCGAGTCCGGTGGCCCCTGTGGCGAGGCTCTCGACCACCCGGCCATCGACGTCGGCCGGTCCCTCCTTGCCTCCCGGCCCGCCGGCGCCGGTACCGACCCCGGCCGCTGACATCGCCGCGGCCCCCGTTCCGGCGAGCCCGCCGGAAGATGGCCCGAGCGCACCCTTGTTGGGCAGCCCCCCCGAGCCGCCGAAGCCGGGGGCGGCGGCGCCGACGCTCCCCCAAGCGAGTCCGGCAGCCCCGGTGGCGACGCCCTCGACCACCCGGCCATCGACGTCGGCCGGTCCCTCCTTGCCTCCCGGCCCGAGGGAGCCGGCAGCGAAAGTCCCGGTCCCGGTGAGCCCGCCGGCCCCGGCCCTCAGCGGGACGCCGGTCCAGCGGGCTGCCCACGCGGCGCCTGTGGTACCGAACCTTGCCCGCACGCCGCAGCCTCACCGGCTGGGGCTGGGGGAGCCGCTGCCCAGCCGCCCCGAACCTCCGCCGGTCCTCGCCGAACCTTCGCCGTTCCTTTCACGAGAGGCTCCGCCGGTCCCACGAGAGGCTCCGCCGGTCACTGCTGCCCGGACGCCGTTGCAGCGCCTGACGATGGCGCCGCCGCACCGCGGCGTCGCTGTGCCTCCGGCGGGGTTTGTCGGGGCGGCGCCGAAGTTAGGAGAAAATGTCAGTCATAGCAGCACTTTTTCTCCTCACTTCCCTGGGCCCCCTGCTGAGACGCCGGCAGTCGGGCCGCAATTGGCCCCGCTCCTGGGGGACGTTCCCGTGCAGAGGGTCGGCGAGGCGGGGAGCGTCCATGCGCCGGCGGGCGGGACGCCGCAGATGCCCGTTGGCCCGCTGCCGGCGCTGCCCCGTGCCCCCGACCGGCCGAGCGCGCCCGCCAGCGACGCACCACCCAGCTTCCTGCCGGACGCCCTTCTGCCGGTCGCAGCTCAGCCGACTCTCTCGACCGCCGAACGCTCGACACCCGACCCGGTTCCAAGCCCTCCTGCCAGCCTGCCCGACGCTCCGCGGCCGGTCGACCCGGCCGCCACGCCCCAGAGTGAGGACGCAACCGCCGGCCTCCTCGGCGATCTGCCGCTTCCGGGCTTCCTCGCTGGCCCGCCACTGGAGGAGCCGGTTGCCGCCCTCCAGGGGACACCGCCTGAGGCTCAGAGCGAGACCGCCCCCACCGGGGGCCCTGTGTTCCGCCTACCGTCCGTTCCCGGCCCCCAGCCCTCCGAGCAGGGGCAGGAGGAGCCAACCCTCCATTCGGCGCTGCCGCGAGCCCCGGGAGTCCAACCCGCCGCTCAAGGAGCCTTGGGTATGCGGCCGGTCATCCAACGAGCCCCGGGGCCTCAACCCACTCTCCCGCTACTTGGCACCCTGCCCGTGCAGCGGAGGGGCCCCGCCGGAGGTCCGACCGCCCCGGCCCTCCAGCCGCCGAAAGCGCACATCGGGACCCGGGAGATCCCAGCGCCACTCTCACCCTTGTCTTCGGCCGTCGGCCCTGGCGTGCCGCCCATCCTGGTGGGCGCGACGCTCCCCGGCATTCCGCCGGCCTCCCTCCCCAGCTCGGACCCGCGAGTCCCTGCCCAGGAGACGACCCCGCCAACCCTCGGACCGATGACGAGCTTCCCGGCGGCCTCGCCCGACAGCCCGCTGACGGACGTCCCGCTCCTGGTCGCCCGGGCTCCGGTCGCACTGGCTCCGGTTGCACTGGCTCCGGTTGCGCTGGCCGGGCCGAGGTTCGGAATACATCACGCGTATACGCGTGAAAATCTCCGGACCTCGGCCGCTCCGCCAACGACCGCCCAACGTGCAACCCCGCCGATCCCCGGACAGACCCCCGGACAGACCCCCGGACAGACCCCCGAACGGCCGTCCACAACCGTCCTCCGCTTCGCCGAGGCGCCCGCCGAGGCCCCGACCGCAGAGGACACTGCGGGCCCCCAGTCCCAGGTCATCTGGCAGCTCCCCACCGCCCAGCACTCGTCGGGCTTCAGCGTGCAGCGGGCCGAATCCGGCGAGGCCACCGTGGCAGCGACCGAACCGGTCAGCCATGAGGCCGGCCCTAGCAGCCGGCCTACCGATGATCTCGACGACCTCGCCCGGCGCCTGTACCCGAAGATCCGGCCCTACTTGAAGCGGGAGCTGTGGCTCGACCGCGAGCGGGCCGGGATGCTCGTCGACCTATGAGCGACTCCAGGAGAGGGAGGACATGACGACACCAGACGCAGCAGTCGGCCTGTATTTCAACGTCCAGATCGAGGGCGTCGACCTCGGCGCCTTCACGAGCTGTGACGGCCTGTCGATGGATATCGAGACCGAGGACCGGATCGAGGGCGGCAACAACGCCTTCGTCTGGAAGCTGCCCGTCCGGATCAAGTACGCCAACGTGAAGTTCACCCGTCCCGTCGGCCAGGACAGCATGAAGGTGGCCTCCTGGCTGGCGAAGCTGGCGACCGGCGTCAAGCGGACGACGGCCGAGATCGTCGCCTTGACGCCGGAGGGCAACCCGCTCGTGTCGTGGAAGCTGCTCGGGGTGATCCCCGTGAAGTGGCAGGGGCCATCCTTTTCCGCCGAGTCCCCAAAGGTCGCTCAGGAGACGCTGGAGATCGCACACAACGGCTTCACGTTCGAGGTCGCCTGATGGGCATCGGCCCCCCGCCGCCGTCTGGCCTCACGATGGCCTACCTGAAGCTGTCGGAGATGAAGAGCTCCGCCAGCGGGGAGGTGAGCGCCGGCGCCGAGACGGGCACCATCGAGTTCCAGTTCAACCCCAAGGAGTTCCAGGTCGAGAAGAGCGCCAAGTGGCAGTCCCACAACACCGCGGGGAGCAAGAACGCCGGCCCCGCCCAGTACATCGGGGCCAACCCGGCGGCGATGACCCTGGAGATGTTTCTCGACGCATCGGAGGCATCGGGCGGCGATGTCTCCAAGGACGTCCAGAAGCTGATCGACGCCTGCACGCCGACCGAGGCCTCGCAGGGTAAGGACAAGCCGGTTCCCCCGGCGGTGTCCTTCGGGTGGGACAAGGTGTACTTCGTCGGCTACATCGAGAAGGTCACCGCCAAGTACACGCTGTTCCAGTCGAACGGCAAGCCCATCCGGGCGGTCTGCACGATCAGCCTCAAGGAACTCCCGAAGAAGGAGCCGGCCCAGAACCCGACCTCGGGCGCCCTCAGCGCCTTTGCCACCCGCCAGTTCCTCGAGGGTGACAGCCTTGCCGGGATCGCTTACCAGGAGTACGGGGACCCCACCCTCTGGCGGAGCATCGCCGAGGTGAACGGCATCGACGACCCGATGTCCATCCCCCCGGGGCGGCACCTGATGGTCCCCTCGGCCACCGAGGCCGCCGGCGGCGCTCTATGAACCCGACGAACACCTTCACCGTGACGGTCAACGGCTCGCCGCTGCCGCGCGACCTCGAAGGCCTGGTGGTGTCGGTCTACGTCGACGACAGCCTCAACCTCCCGGACATGTTCGCCGTGACGTTCCGCGACCCCAACCGGATCGTCTTCGACCCCCGGTACGGGATCGAGGTAGGGGCAAAGGTCACGATCTCCGTCGTGTCCGACGCCGCCCCGGGGGGCCAGAAGCTGATCTCCGATGCGGAGATCACGGCGATGGAGGCCGAGCACGACCCGCTCGGCACCCTGTCGGTGATCCGGGGCCTCGACCAGTCCCACCGGCTGTTCCGGGGCAACGCAACCGAGGCCTACCACAACATGAGCTACTCCGATGTGGCAGGCAAGGTCGCGCAGCGCAACGGCCTGTCCCCGGGTCAGATCGACCCCACGACGGCGATCCACGATCTGGTGTCCCAAATCAACGTCAGCGATTGGCAGTTCCTCAGCGGCCTCGCCCGGGAGGTCGGCTACGAGGTCCTCGCCTCGGAGGGCAAGTTGGACTTCCGCAAGCCGGAGGCTGCCTCAGGAGCGCCGGCGTCGGGGACGCTCGCGTCGAGTGACCCGCTCCAACTCGTGCTCGGCGAGAACCTCCTGCAGTTCCGCTGCTCGGTGACATCGTCCCAGCAGGTCGGGGAAGTCAAGGTGCGAAGCTGGGACCCCACGCAGAAGCGTGAGATCGTTGCGAGCGCACCGGCGCATGCGTCCGGGGCGGGGCTGGCCGTGACGCCGTCCACGATGGCTGCGAAGTTCGGCACGCCGGTCCACATCTCCTCGTCCACCCCCTACGCCACCCAGCCGGAATGCGAGGCCGCTGCGAAAGCCATGGCCGAGGACATCGCCGGCTCGTTCGTCACCCTCGACGGCGTGGCCCTCGGCAACATCAAGCTCAAGGCGGGATGTGCGGTGAGCCTGGGCCTCGTGGGCAAGCCGTTCGACGGTCGGTACAAGCTGTCCACCACCCGGCACCAGTACGACCCGGACGAGGGCTACACCACCCGGTTCACCGTCAGCGGCCGGCAGGACTCGACATTGCTCAGCCTTGCCTCCAGCGGCAACGGGACCGGGGGCTTCGCCTCGGGCAAGACCATGGCCGGCGTCGTCCAAGGCATCGTCACCAACGTCAAGGACCCTCAGAAGCTGTGCCGTGTCAAGGTCAAGTTCCCCTGGCTCTCCGACAGCTACGAGAGCGATTGGGTGCGGACGTTGCAGGTGTCGGCCGGGAACGGGTACGGGTCTGTGGTGCTGCCCGAGGTCGGCGACGAGGTGCTCGTGGCCTTCGAGCAGGGGGACCTCCGCCGCCCGTACCTCCTCGGCGGGCTCTACAACGGAGTGGACAAGCCCCCGGACGGATCGGTGCCGATCGTCGACGAGTCGTCCGGGAAGGTCAATCGCCGGGACCTCGTCTCCCGCACCGGCCACCGGCTCTCGTTCACGGAGAAGACCGGCGGCAGCGACGGCATCCTCCTCAAGACCGGAGACGACAAGTACGTCCTCGAGATGTCCAAGACCAACACGAAGCTCACGATCAACGCCGATGGGACCATCGAGATCGAGGCCAAGGGCGCACCGGGCGACCTCAAGATCACCGCTGTCGGGAACCTGGACCTCAAGGCCCGCAAGATCACCATGAAGGCCGACACCGGGGTGCAGGTCGACGGTGGTGGCGGTGCCGTCGATCTCAAGGGCGTGCAGTTCAACGCCGAGGGTACGGCGGCCGTGGCGGTCAAGGGCGCAACGATCAGCGTCAACGCAAACGCGACGGCGGAGCTCAAGGCGGGGGCCATGATCACCGTCCAAGGCGCCCTCGTGAAGATCAACTGAGGGAGGACGCGAGCCAATGGGTGAGGACTTCGTCGGGGCCGGGTGGGCGTTCCCGGTGCGAACCGGCGCGACGGGAGGCGTCGCGCTCGTGCGGCGGGACCAGGAGATCGCGGAGGCCATCCGGCTCATCCTCGGGACCGCCTACGGAGAGCGCCCCATGCGGCCCGAGTTCGGCTGCGCCATCCACGATTACGTCTTCGCATCCGTGACGGGCAGCACCGCCGGGCGCATCGCCTACGAGGTGCAGCGGTCGCTGGACCGGTGGGAACCGAGGATCAACGTCGGCGGCATCGATGTGACCTTCGACCCCGCCGACGCCTCGACGATCTACATCGACATCAGCTACGTCATCCGGGGCACCAACGATCCTCGCAACCTCGTGTTCCCCTTCTACGTGATCCCGGCGGAGGCCTGACGGTGCTGCCCGCTCCCAACCTCGACGACCGGCGGTTCCAGGACCTCGTGGACGATGCCAAGCGCATCGTGCAGCGGCGATGCCCCGAGTGGACCGACCACAACGTGTCCGACCCCGGTGTGACCCTGATCGAGACCTTCGCCTTCATGGTCGATCAGCTCATCTACCGGTTGAACCGTGTCCCCGACCGCCTCTACGTCAAGTTCCTCGACCTGATGGGGGTGCGGCTGTTCCCTCCGACCGCCGCCAAGGTCGATGCGACCTTCTGGCTGTCGGCGGTCCAGCCTGCCACGGTCGAGGTCCCGGCCGGCACCGAGGTGGCGACCTTGCGGACCGAGGACAGGGAGGCCATTTCCTTCACCGTCCTCGAAGCGCTCGCCATCGTGCCGTGCACGCGCTCGCGGGTCGCCTCGAGCATCGCCCCGCCCAAGGTCGAGGACCACACCGAGCGCCTGGAACTCGGGGAGGGGTTCCATTGTTTCGACGCAACCCCCAAGCCCGGCGACGCCCTGCTGATCGGGCTGTCGAACCCGGTCCCGTCCTGTGCGGTGCTGCTGGAGCTGGAGTGCCAGATCGAAGGCGTCGGTGTCGACCCCCGGCACCCGCCCATCGTGTGGGAGGCCTGGGACGGCCGTGGCTGGACGGCCTGCGAGCTCGACCGGGACGAGACCGGCGGCCTCAACAAAGACGGCGAGGTCGTCGTCCACGTCCCGAAGACCCACGTGGCCTCGCAGCTCGGGGGCCAACGGGCGGGTTGGCTGCGGTGCCGCGTGGTGGAGGCCGAGAAGGACCAGCCCGTCTACAGCGCCTCCCCGCTGATCAAGCGCGTCGATGCCTCCACGATTGGCGGCACGACGGTTGCGGTCAACGCCGAGATCGTTGATGGCGAGGTGCTCGGGACCTCCCAGGGCGTGCCGGGGCAGCG
>DASPZW010000042.1:0-6972 GCA_035636055.1 Actinomycetota bacterium | reverse complement strand
CCGGGCTCCCCGGCTGGCCGACGTAGCCGAGGTGGCGGCGTTCCTCGCGTCCGACCGGGCCAGGGGCATGACCGGGACCATGGCGAACGTGACGAGTGGGATCGTGCTGAGGTGACGCGCGATCGGCCCAACCACCGACCTATGAAGGAGGCTGCATCATGGACTGGAAGCTCGAACTCGTGATCGTCCCCGTCTCGGACGTGGATCGAGCGAAGGCCTTCTACACCGAGAAGGCCGGCTTCGTCCTCGACGTCGACCACCGCGCCGGCGACGAGTTCCGCGTCGTCCAGATGACGCCGCCGGGCTCGGCGTGCTCGATCTCTGTGGGGAACGGGATCACGCAGGCGGCGCCGGGCTCCATCCAGGGCCTGCACCTTGTCGTCCCAGACATCCACGCCGCGCACGCCGAGCTCGTCGAACGTGGGGTGGACGCCACCGAGATCCAGCATTTCGAGGCGGGGGGCATGGTGCCGGGGCCGGATCCCGAAGACCGCGACTTCGGCTCGTTCGTCTTCTTCAGCGACCCCGACGGCAACAGCTGGATCGTGCAACAGGGCAGGCGAAGCGACCCCGGGGCGTGACCGTTAGCCCGGACTTCGACACGCTGGTCCGGCGCCACCGGCGCGAGCTGCACGTCCACTGCTACCGGATGCTCGCCTCGTTCGGCGAGGCCGAGGACGCGGTGCAGGAGACGTTCCTCAGGGCGTGGGCCAACCGCGAGCGGTTCGAGGGTGCGTCGCTGCTCCGTGCGTGGCTGTACCGCATCGCGACCAACGTCTGCCTGGACACCATCCGGAGCCGATCCCGGCGCGTGGCCCAGCTCCATTCGTTCGCCGAGGTCCCCTGGCTGCAGCCCTACCCCGACCGGTTGCTGGACGAGGTCGCCACGACCGACGAACAACCCGAGGCCGTCGTCGTCGAGCGGGAGACGATCGGGCTGGCGTTCCTCGCGGCGATGCAGGTCCTGCCGCCACGGCAGCGGGCAGCGCTGATCCTGCGTGACGTCCTGGGGAGACCGGCGGCCGAGACGGCGTCGATCCTCGACACGAGCGTCGCCTCAGCCAACAGCGCGCTGCAGCGGGCGCGGGCCACCATGCAGGAGCATCTGCCGTCCCGGCGCCTCGAATGGCAGGCCTCCGAGTCGAGCGCGGAGGAACGAGCGCTGCTGGAGCGGTTCATCGATGCCCACGAACGGTGCGACGTGGCCGCCGCGGTCGCGGTCGCCTCGAAGGACCTCCGGGTCACGATGCCGCCGCACCCGTTCTGCTTCGAGGGGCTGGACAGCATCGGCCCGCTCCTCGAGCGAGCCTTCGGCCCCGACCGGGACGGCGACTGGCGGCTCGTCCCCACGATGGCCAACCGCATGCCGACCGCCGCGAGCTACCTCAGGCGGCCTGGCGACACCGAGTTCCGCGCGTTCAAGTTCGACGTCCTGCGCATCGAGGGCGGAGCCATCGCCGAGATCACAACGTTCGACGCCTCCTTGTTCCCGGTCTTCGACCTCCCCCCGACGCTGTAGGGCCTCACGAGCGCCGAACAATGCACAAGGGTCGGCGGCCCATCGCCTTCAGGCCCTCTCAACGTGAACGTCTTCGCAATGGTCGGCAAGAGCGCGGAGGTCGTCGACGTCACCACTCAGCACCGAGCCACCCGGCTCGGCAGCAGTCACGACCACCGCATCCACGGCGCAACCACGTCCCGCCTGAGCTCGAACAAAGGCCGCGCGCCGGGCTCGGCGCTCTGGCAACTCAACCTGGACGTCGCATGTCTTCAGGAAGTGATTGGTTCCGGCGTCGGTTCCTGGGTGGCCGCTCAGGCACTCGACGAGGACGACGCTTGGGACCACCGGTGGCCAGAGTCCTCCCTGCTTGAACGCCGTTATCAGCGCCGCCGCCCGTGTCGAACGCTCGGCCAGCCTGCTAACACCGCCGCCGTCGAGGACGAGCACGCGGACCGGGGGTCAGCCAGCCTGTCGAGACTGGTGCTCTCGGATCCGCCGGACGATGGCCTCGGCTTGGGCAAGCTCGGCGGCCGACGGCTCCCCGACCTCGGAGACGAGATCCGCCAGATATGCATCGGCTTGGTCCGAGAGCTCCTGGCGCCTTAGTTCCGCCCGTACAGCCTCCTGCAGCAGCTCAGAGGCTGGGAGCCCCCGCTCCTTCACTTGCATGTAGAGGTCATCGGGTAGGTAGACCTGCATTCTTGGCATACGCCTTAGTATACGCCTACCGAGAGCTATGACGACTGGGCTTTGCTTGGACACGATGTCCACGACACGACTGGTCGAGGACTAGGCGTAACTGTTCTCGTTGCAGGAGCTGCTGTCAGGCAGAACAACGCTGAAGTTGTCCCACCCGACGTTGATGTAGACACTGCCCCCGGAACTCAGATCGCCGTGAGTCACGTCGCACTGCTTGTCCGACCGGTTTCGGCTTCTGGGAGGGCTGTCGCGAGTGTCATACATGAGTGACCACAGGTCGTGGCCGCCGCCGCCCACTTCGATGCCGAAGGAGAAGCTCTGTCCAGGGCTCAGCGGGGTGCCTTGGCCGTCCTGCCTCTTTCCATCCCACTTGTGCCACGCGTACACGTCGGCGAGAACCCCGGTCTGATTCGTCACGTAGCACGTCATGTTCCTACCCCACTTCCTCTCTTCCCTCCTCGCGTCTCCTACTGCCTCCTCCTCGGTCGTTGCCATTCGGTTCCCTCCTCGATCCTGGGACTGGGTGTAGCGGCACGAGCTTTTCACGAGCAAATAGCATCTTAGCGTTTTCGATCGCTGTGAGAAGAGCGTTGAGCCTGAGATGCGGCGTACGCAGGCCGGGAGGGAGGCCAAGGCAGGGCGTGGGCGATGGGGAGGACGATCGGGGCGCGGGCGCGCCGGGGGCGGGGCCGCGGCAAGCCGGCCCCGCCCCCCGATGAGTCGAGCCCTCACTCAGCAGTGATGAGCGATCAGGGTGGAGAAGCCCCCGTTGTTGGACGTCACGCCCACGGCCCACACGCCCCCGCCCGGGATGGCCCCGACGCCGGCGAAGCCGTTGTCGCCCGTACCCGGATCCGGGCTGGCGACGAGCGACCAGGTGCCGTTGACGCCCTGCTCGGTCAGCGTCTGCTCGCTGCCGTTCAGCGACCAGCCGACGGCCCACGTCGAGCCGTCCGCCGCCGTGGTAGCCCCGAAGAGATCCTGCTCGCCAGTGCCGTTGTTCGGCGAGGCGACGAGCGCAAGGGAGTTCGGCGCCCCTGCGGCAACCAGCGTCGTGTAGGGAGCCGTGCTGCTCTCACGGTCCCCCACGACGGTGAGCGCGCTGTCGGATCCCGTGATCCCGTACGGCGTCAGGGTCTCGGTGGGGTCGCTGGGTGTGGGCAGGACGGACCAAGACCTGCCATTCCAGTGCTCCACCAGGGCCTGGCTCGGGAACCTGCTCCCGGACTGCTGGCCGGTGGCGTACACGCTGTTCGACGACACGGCTGTGACGGCGTAGAACTGGTTGCCGGAGGCCCCCGCATCGACTGCGGGCACCGTCGACCAGGCCGAACCGTTCCAGTGCTCGGTCAGGGTGTGCCAGAGCCCCGCGGCATCCTGGTCCGCCCCCACCGCCCAGACATCGCTGCGGACACGGCGGACACGCCGTAGAGGATGTTCTCCCGGCCACCCAGGCTCGGGCTGGGTACCACGGACCACGTCGTGCTGTCGTAGTGCCCGACGAGCGTCTGCTGGGCGAACTCGGCGTTGACGTCGTAGCCGACCGCCCAGGCGCGGCCCGAGGCCAGTTCCGAGACCCCGAGCAGGGAGTTCTCGTTGGGCCCCACATTAGGGAGGGGGAACTCGGTCCAGCGCGTGCCGTCGAAATGCTCGGCCATCGTCTGCAGGACGTTGGGGTTGTTGGAGGCGTAGTACGACCCGACGGCCCAGGCGTCGCTGGCCGAGCCGGCCGAGACCGCCGCGAGGTTGTTGTCAAGGTTGCCGATGCTCGGGCTGGACACGGCGCTCCAGCCGCCCGAGCACGACAGCGAGACGGGTGACCCCTGCACCCCGCCTCCGGTGCCCGACACCGTGTCGGACCCGTCAGGGCCCGGGTTGAACGGAGGGGGCAGGGTCGGTGTGCCCGACGACCCCGTGATCTGGAACAAAGGCGTCATCGGGGTAGCGCTGCAGCTGTTCAGCAGGCAGCCCAGCCCGAAGGTCTGCTGCAGGCTTGCCAGCAGCGAGTAGTGGTCGTAGGAGGTGTTGTCCCTCACGCCGCGGGGGCCGTGATTGGTGGCCACGACGGTGACCACCTTGCTCGTCTTGACGTTGCCCTCGTCGAAGGTGACGACGATGGCGTTGTTGCCACTCCCCCACGCCGGCGATGAGGTGATCTGGTTGACCGTCGTGCCGACGAAGGCGTCGCCCTTGGCGACCAGCCAGGTGTCGTCGACGTCGCCCGACTTTCCAGAGTCGACGCACCACGGGGGTGCGCCATGCATGTCCGCGCACTCATCCGGCACGATGTAGCTGAGGTTCGGGACGTTGCCGGAGGCGAGGTCGCTCGAGAGCTGGCTGAGGGGGTTCTGCTTGGCGAACTCGGCAGAGGTCTGCATGTTGGCGAAGTTCACGATGCCGTTGTGCTTTGCCACGTACTGCGTGTCGCTGTCCGGGATGCCGTTGCACTTTGCCGGGTAGCAGTAGCCGCGGTAGCCCGCGTAGGGCATGTCCTGGAAGTAGCCCTTCCAGCTCAGGCCGGCTTGCTCCATCTGGGACATGAGGTTGGGCGCCGAGACGGTTTGCCCGGGGAAGAAGTACGGGTCGTCGCTGCTGATGCCGAATGTGGAGCCGCCCAGCATGGCCACGTAGTTGGGCTCGCTCGGATCGGCGACGCCGGTGTACGAGGTTGCGAGCCCGTAGTCGTTGGCCAGGGCGTTGATCTCGGGTGCGGCCGGGTTCCCGATGATCGTGTTGTAGCCGTGGTTTTCGTCGATCAGCACGAACACATGGTCGTAGTGCGGGAACGCGGAAGCGGCGCTGGTGCTGCTCGCCGGGGCGATCGCAGCGACCGTGCCGGCAAGCACGGCGATCGCGCAAGCGGTGGCCCGGCGCGCCCGGGTGATTGGGTGCATGGGTCTCTCCTCCAAGGTCGGTGGTCCGGCTACTTGCGGGCGGTGATGGCGTTCGATGGGGCCGAGGCCGGGCCGGTGCCTGCGCAGTTCGTCGCGGTGACCGTGAAGGTGTAGGTCGTGCCGACCGTGAGGCCGGTGACCTTCGCAGTCGTGGTCGAGCCGCTCACGGTTGCGGTGTTTCCCCCAGGTGACGACATCGCCGTGTAGCTGGTGATCGCACATCCTCCGTTGCTTGACGGGGCGACCCATGACACCGTCGCCGACGCCTTACGGGTGGCAACTGCGGTCACCCCGGTCGGGGCGCCGGGAACGGTCGGGGCCGACACCACGATGGTGATGGGCGGCGTGAGGGCCGGGCTCCCCACACCGTTGGAGGCCGACACGGTGAAGGTGAACGAGCCCGCCGTGGTCGGCGTACCAGAGAGCACGCCCGTGCCGGACGCCAGGCCGAGCCCGGGCGGCAGCGTACCGCTGGCCACCGCGAAGGTCGGGGCGGGGTTGCCGCTGGCCTGGAAGGTATAGCTGTAGGGCGTTCCGACGGTGGCGGAGGTGGGCGGGTTGTCCGCGGTGAACACCGGCGCGGACTGGGTGGAGCTAAAGAAGTCGCTCAACGGCGTGGCGGTACCGTCGTTGGTCGTCAGCGGTGACAGGCCCCAGGCGGACTCGATGGTCGAGAGCATCGAGTAGTGGTTGTACAGGGTGCTCGACCGGAACCCGGCGGGCACGCTCTTGGCGATGACCAGCATCGGCACCTGGTTGTTCTGGGTCCCGTCGTCCTCGTCCCAGGTGATGAGCACCAGCGAGTTCTGCGTGGTGAACGCCGGGGAGTTGAGGATCGTGGGGACGTTCTGGCTCAGCCAGGTGTCGCCGGTCGAGATCAAGCAATCGTGCATGTCGTCACACAGGTTGGGCGTCACCCACGCGTAGTTGGGCGTGGTGGCCGTCGAGGCGAGGTCCGAGGCAAAGCTCGTGTACGGGACCACCTTGTTGCACTCGGTGGAGTTCAGCCGGATGTCGTTGTAGTAGATGAACGGGTCGTGCTTCTGCGCGTAACTGTTCAGGACCCTCCCTCAGCCAGTGCCGCCGATGGCGGAGAATCCTTGGGTGCCAACGCCCAAGCGCAGCTCCAGCCAGCATGACCTCTGGTTCCCGCAGCCGGCCGGTTCGCTGACCCAGGCTCCCACGTGGCTGCGCCGGATCGGCAAGACCACCGACGGCCAGGCGGTCACGCTGGGGATGGTCCTGGAGGATGAGCCGTCAACTCGGCATGAGGAGCGCATCGCCAAGCACCGCCAGGCGCTGGAAGCGATGATCGAGATGTCGGAGGTGGTGTTGGGCTCCACGCCGGCTGGGTCAGTGGCCCGGGGGCCTGTGGGCTTCAACCTCTTGTTCTTCGCCGGGGAGCTTGCCTCGGTCCTGGCCTTCGGTGAGCCCGGGTCTCGAAGCATCGACGTCTCGCTGCGGCGGGCCTGCCTGGAGTCCATCGCGGCAGCAACGCTGATCGCCGGTGGCTGCCTGGTGGGTGGGGAGTGGGTCCGGCCCAAAGAGCGGGGCCGCTGAGGGAGAGCCGGAGCCTTACGTGGGAACTGCGTCGGGGATGGCCCAGGGCCGGCCCTGGAACGCCGCCACCAGCACCCCGAGCGGGCTCTGGCCGTGCTTTCGGGCCGTCGAGACGTAGCTCCAGCTGGCGCAGAACGCCTCGGCGCCCTCGAAGCTGCGGAAGCCCCCCGAGATCCTGCTGTGGATCTTGATCATGCGGAATCCCCGCTCGGCGATGTTGGAGGTGAACCACACCGACAGGTTCTTGCAGTACAGCAGGATCTCGGCCTTCAGCTCCTTGAAGGCCAGGGCCAGGTTCCAGGACTCCCGCTCAGCCTG
>DASPZW010000041.1:0-6676 GCA_035636055.1 Actinomycetota bacterium | reverse complement strand
TGGCGTCGGCGGCGTCGAAGGGGTCGACATTCCCGTCGTGGTTGCCGTCGACCCCGTAGGCGACCCAGGTCGCCGGCATGAACTGCATTGAGCCCATCGCCCCGGCGTACGAGGGGCCGGGGTTGGCGCCGTGGCCCGACTCGATCTGTCCGATCGCCATGAGCACCTCGGGCGGAAGGCCGGGGCAAGTCTTTGCGGCCGCCAGGTACATCGTCTCGTACACCGGTGACATGGTGCCCGGTGAGGCGTTCAGCGGCAGGCCGTCATTGGCCAGGCTCGCCATCGCCAAGCCCAGAACAATGATGACCCCGAGGGCCCAGACCAGGACCTTCAATCACGTAGGCGCGCCGACAAGGCGCATCGAGGGGTCGGTGACGCACAGCCCGTGCTCCACGGCGGAGGTGACGATCTTGAGGGCAGCCCGCTCCCCGCCGACCAGCAGCAGACCCTGGCCCTGGGGGGCGGCGACGAGGAAGGACCGCTCGCCCTCCGACAGGCCGAAGGCAGATCCCACCCCGTCGATCGCCTTCTCGGTCTGGCGGAGCAGCAGGTGGATCGAGGCGTTGTTGATGATCGACTCGCCGAGGGTGGTGGAAAGCACGTCGGCCAGGTCCTGGGTGATGATCGTCAACCCGCAGAGCCGCTTGCGGGAGCGCTTGATGAGCGCCCACAGCAGGTACGAGGCCTCGGGGTTCTCCCGCAGCATCAGGTAGGCCTCGTCGACGACGACCTGCCGCCGCCGGACCGGCCCCTTGTCCACCCGCTGCCACACGGCGCCGAGCGCAAGGCCCACCGCCTGGTGGAGCCGGGCCTCCTCGGACTCGCCCAAGGCGTAGCAGACGACGCGTGATTCCTCCTTGGGAGCCTGGGTCGGGTCCCGGATGACCTCCCCGCCGAGCGCCTTCGTGAGCCGGACGTACTCGTCGTCGGGGTCGACGATCAGGATCTCGTCGCCCTGGAGCGCCGAGCGCCCTGTGAGGGCCTTGGCGGTGTAGGAGTTGTGGGTTGGGATCATGGAAGATCCCGCAAGAAAGAGGTGCGATGGAGTGTCGACGACGATGCATCGCACTGGCACAGACGGAACAGGACGCACGTCAACGACGTATCGGTACTTCTGAGTCAACCTTACCGCCGATGGTAAACGCTCAACTTTTCGCCGAAGGCGGAAGACTGGCAACGTCGTGGTGAAGACAACCCGGTACTTCGGTCCGCAGTCGACACCATTGAGGCGAGCCGTACCCTTTCTCACGGCGGCCTTGATCCCCAAGCTGCACAGCAACTCCCGCACCCTCTCGGCGAGCCGCTCGTTGGTGTTGGTGAACTCACATCTCCCACGGATGCTTACTGTGCCGTCCGTGTCCATCAGTCCTTGGAGCAGACTAAGGCGTTGCTCTCTGCTCCCGCGGAGGTAGGCGGCGGGGATGTGCTTGTTGCGGAGCAATCTAAGTCCCTTGAGATGATCGAAGACCTCAAGAGGGACAATCTCAGTTAGTGCCGGAATGATGGCCCGCCCTCGTCGGCGGGCGGTGTTCTCATCCATGCAGGGCTTGCAGTAGCGTTGCGTGTTTCCCGTTTTGGATTGTGCGGGCCGGTACGTATTCTCGTCCGTTCGAGGGTGCCCCTTGCCGCAATGCGATAGCTCTCCCCGGTTGCGACTCCTGCCGATGTAGTACCGGGCTGACGTCGGCCGAACCTGATCCGGAAGTTGAACCGCGTAGCCGAGTGCCCTGATCTCCTCAATAATCTGAATGTCCTCGTGGCACACGGTTACGGCTGGCGTATGGCTACTCCCATCCCCAAGCCAAACGCCAAGCAGATATGGGTCGAGGGGTAGTGGTTGTGGGGGGAGATCAAGGGGGCGGCAGACCGGGACGGCATGGTTCGCTTCGGCGCGGCAGTTCACTGTCCGCACTGTCGCTCTGATCTGCTCCGTCGTCACTGTGGATGGCGTCGGGGCCCGGCGTTTCCGGTGTCGGGAAGCAGCCGTCTCCGTTGTCCACAGGTGGTCGGCATCCGCGACAATGGTCGACCCGTCATCGAACACCACCTCGTAGCATGTCCGGCCAACCTGGACGTCACTCGTTCCCGTTACCGTAACCGGGCACCCATCCTCGTTCAGCACTCTGTCACCGACTTTTGCCTCGCCCATCGTTATCCACCCGTCAGGCGTTGGAAGAGGCGTTTCGAGGGCCAGAGCCTTCCCTGCCCCGGACGAGGCCAGGATCAGCATGTTGTGGTTGGGGAGGGCGAAGCGGTCGACGAAGACGGGGGAGCCCCCACCGCCGACGTCGGTGCGGGTGCGCGACACGCCCCTGCCGAAGAGGATCCCGCTGGGGTGCCCGACCATCTCGCCGGTGGCGAAGGGGAAGCAGTCGGCGCCGGCCTTGGTGTCGAAGGTGCGCCGCATCCGGATATGGTCCCCGCCGAGCGGCAGCGTGGAGAGCCATCCCTCCAGTGCCCGGTACGTGGTCGGCCGGGCGTCGAGCAGCAGCGACGAGCACAGGGCTTTGACCTTATAGGTCTCGGCGTCGAGGGCCTCCAGGGTCTCCGCCCGGAGCGTGATATAGAGGCCGAGCCGGAACAGCCGGCTCTCCCCCCGGGCGATCGACCGGGCGATGTCGTCGGCGTCGTTGGCGGCCACCTCGGTCATGGGGTCGGAGATCCCGTTCTTGGCCAGCGACGACGAGAACCGCGCCCGCTGCTTCTGCAGGTGGCGGGCGGCGGCGTCGTTGGGCATCGGGTCGAAGTAGAGGGCGATATCGGCGGCCCCCCGCCACGAGAGCAACGGCTGCAGCCACCCCGCCGAGACCTCCCGGGGCCACCCGACGATGGCGAGGGTCCGGAACCAGGTGTCCCCGGCCCTGACGGCCCGCGGGGTGATCTCGAGGGCATCCGGCGCCGGGAACCCGTCGATGGGGGGCCGTCCGCTGCCGCCTGCCTTGCCGTTGCCGGACCTGCCCAGGATGCCGGCGAACGGCTTCGGCAGGGACATCGGCATCTCCTCAGAACTCACGTGTTGCGTGCGTTTGGGCGCGAGCGTACCATTAGATGCCGTCCCGACGCGCCTTCGGCGACTCCTTCCTAGCTCCCCGCTCCCGGACAACCGCGACGTCCGGAAAAGTGGTGCGATAGGTCCACAGAAAACGCCCCTCAAACCCCCTTGAAGAGCCTCTCACGTACAATCCCCCCAACCGAAGTCATCCGGTCACGCTGATAACATAGTGGTTCTTGGAAGGTAGCGTCGACGACGCGACCATTCCGTTGACGGAGCAGTGCTCGGCACCCGAGAAGAAGCATCATCTACTCAATAAGCCAGCGACGAGCGCACTAACGCCGAGGACCCGCTGACCAGGCCACCGACGGTCGTCAGGGCCTGCTTCCTGAAGTCCAAGCGCCCAACATAGAGGTGCCTGGCGGCTTCGGCGACGTGAGTGCGCGACGCAGCATCCGCCCCGCTGCGGTAGCCGATTCGTTCTGCTTCCGCCCGGAGATCGCGGGCGAAGGTGTCGGTAGCTCGGTTGACGGCGTCGGTCCCCTTCGCAGACAAAGGGACACGTCCCGGACCCGGACGGCCTCCAGCCGCAACAGAACCTGAGGTTGGGGCGCCCACCGGCCGCACGACCCGGCTCAACTGCGAACCTCGGCGTACAACAAAACAGGGAACTCCTTTCTTAGGAGTCCCCTGCGGGTTGTCTCAGCTGCCTACGTCGGATATAGCATGATTTCTAGCGTTTGTCCACATTTGGTTACCTCGACTCTTCGAGGTGGACACTTCCGCAGGCTCAACTCAGGTTCGCCGAAACGAGGGTGTCCCCCATTTCTTCGGCGGCTTGACGTGGATGAAGCCGACTGGTCTAGGCGTCAACGCTGCGGACGGCGTCGCCGGGCCGGGCCTGCCGGGGCTCGGGCACCTCGCTCCCGGTCGCCCGGGCGAGCAGTGCCACCGCCTCATCGGCGTCGAGGCGCGTCGCCCGGATCCCGAAGGGGAACAGCAGCGTGAGGATCTCCTCGCAACGGGCGTCGAGCTGGGGGCCGTCCGCCCCACGCACCACGATGTAGACCTGGCGGCGGAGACCCCCCGAGATCGAGCGAAGGAATTCTGCATGGTCCGCGCCGTAGGCGCTGACGGCTCCGTTGTCCTGCTCATTGCCGGCCTGCTCCGCCACCCTCGCGGGGGCTTCGAGGTCGATCGGCTCGCCCCGTACGATGACGCAGAGTGAGTCGTCGAGGGCGTTGAGGAGCCGGCCGAAGCCCTCCGTCAGGGCTCGGGTCTCCTTTTCGGAGCGCAGCTGCAGGTCCAGCGACGACACGGCGAGGAGTCGTACGCAGGCGTCTCCGAGGTCGACGTCGCCGTCCCGGAACCCCCGCCAGGGCTCCTTGAACTCACCGAGGCCCGCGTGGGCATGCCGCCCACGGCGCAGGGCGCGCAGACGGCGCGGCGGTGCCGAGGTGCCCTCGGGAGCCCATACGAGCTTCCGGGGGGTACGGATGTAGCGGATGAAGGCGCCGGCGAGGCGGTCGGGGGTCATCCCGTCCTGCTTGATCAGCGTCGTCGAGATCGCAAATCCGGTCAGGACGGCAAGGATAGGCATCAGGGCCGCCAGCGGCAGCACCTGCGCCAGGGCCCACCCGATGAGCGCGATGACGAGGAAGATCGGGGCGATGAACATGAGTTGGCGGGCGGTGAGCCCGAAAAGGAACTGGTCCGGCCGGTCGAGGTCGCCGGGGATGCGGGTCAAGCACCCACCCCGGCGGCGGAGGCAACGACGTTCACCGAGGCCGTGATGTGGCGGTGGGTGACCTTCACTGCGGTCTTCAGCATCCACAGTGGGATGTAGGCCATGAGGCCGATGATGACCAGCACGACCAGCAGGTCTACCAGGACGCTGCTCCCGGCATTGCTGGCCGCCGCTGTCCCCAGGGCCGCACCGCCGTCGGAGAAGAACACTTTCACCCCGATGGTGAGCAACAATGCCTGCGCAGCCGGAGCGAGCAGGCAGGCCGCCGCGGCCCGCCACCACCCCATGGCGGCGTACTCGGTCTGGGGGAGGATGCCGAAGACGTTGAGGAGCGGCCCGACGATGCCGAGCAGCACGACCATGACGACCCGGATCAGGTTGGAGACGAGCAGGAAGAGGGCCCCGATGAGGAGGAGCGCCAGGACGAGGGGGGCGACGACCCCGGACTGGACCAGGCGGTCGGTCGTTACCGACAGCGAGTTGGGGTCGACCTGCAGGAACCCCCTGACCAGCGCATTCGAAACCCCGATGCCCTCACCGAGCAGGACCAGGGACAGGTTGACGGCCAGGGCCGAGAGGAATGCGCGCGGGGCGAGTTCCTTCGCCGTCAGGTAACTCCAGTTGCCGGACACGACCATGATCGTGCCGACGACGAACAATAGCAGCAGGAGCGAGTCCGACACGATCAGCAGGCTCTGCCAGATCTCGCGAACCCTCGGCTGGGTCGACACGTCCGGGGTCTGGAAGGCGACCTCGGAGGACTTGAGCGCGGTGGCGATCGTCTTCTTGACCGAGGACTTGAACGGGTTGACAAAGATGTGCTGCAGCAGCCAGTTCGTCGGGTTGGGAATCCCGATCTGGGCTGGCTCGGCGGGGGCGCGGCCAGCCGGCGCCGCTTCCGCTCGAGCCGGTGCAATGGCAGTCGTGAACAGGAACGCAACCGTCAGCACGATCAGCACAGCGGCCGCGGATGCGGGGATCCGAGGCTTCTTCAGCAGGCCCGGCGTTGCACCCCGCACAGAACAGAAGAACTTCGTTACTGCCCGAGGATTGCTTTGACCACCTGGATGAGCAGGGGCGCCATCAGGGCAAGGGCGAGGCCGAGCATCGCGTGCTTCACGGTCTGCTTCGCAGCGTGGACGCCCTCCTTGTCCCCGCCGGCCGTGACGTACCGGATCCCACCAACCGTCAGCATGACCAGCGAGAGTGACCCAACCACCAACAACAGCATGTCGCGCAGCCTGTTCAGAATGTCCACAATCGACGTCAAGCTCGAACCTCCTTCCAGGGAACTAACCCCACGGGCACCCCACCGTGAAACCCTAGTCCAGCGTCTCGCCTCGGCGCTACGGGCACTTCCCCTATTTTGCGTATTGTTCACCAAGAATTCACACATTGTCCACTTAAAAAGGTGAACGATCGCCCAAAAGTTCGAGTTCGTGCGCTCAATAGGAAATAATCGGTCGGTCATGAGCTATGCGCCGCAGCAGTGGGGTCCCAGGACCGGAGGATCGCCGGTACCCAAGGCACCATCCCGGCGGCGGGGCTGCCTGATCGCCCTCATGGCCGTCGTGGGGCTGATGGGGTTGCCCCTCCTCCTGTACATCAGCCAGTCCCCGAGCGTCGGCATCGTGGGGGCGATCTTCGTCGGCGCCTGCATCATCTTCTTCGCCAACGCCCTCATCCTGCGGCCGTCGAGAACCCGGAAGTTGCTGGACAAAGGACGCCGCCAGCTGCAAGGTTGGCACGAGGGCCAGCCCCAGCTCGCCGTCGCGAGGGCTCCGGACCCCCTGGTCGCTGCGCGTGACCTCACCTATTCCCGCGGGGGCGGCGCTTTCCTCGGCATCACGCCCGACTTCCGGGAATGGGCGACGGCGAGCGCCGAGCAGGCCGTCCTCGTCCTCGGCCCCCCGCGCGCGGGGAAGACCGCCTCGGTC
>DASPZW010000040.1:0-6023 GCA_035636055.1 Actinomycetota bacterium | reverse complement strand
GCCGGTTGCACGCAGGCCCCACGCCAGCGGCCCGGGGCCGGTGCGGGCTCGCCTCCGCCCTCCACCACCGCCCCGGCTGCCCCCGCGTCGCCCACGCTCGCCAGCCTCCCCCCGGGGCTTGTGGCCGACCCGGCTGCTTTCGCAGGTCAGGGGCGGCTCGCGTTCGCGTACCAGGCCAAGACCTACCTCATCGACGGGCAACGCCAAACGCTCGAGGCGCTTCCCGGTGGAAGCGTGATGTCACCCGATGGCCGGTGGCTGGCGTGGAGCGTGCCGGATGAGGGCGGATCGCAGCTTTGGGTACGGCCCCTCGGGACCGACGGCCCAAACCGGCTCACCGGGCTGCCGCCGGGCAGGTTCACCTGGTCGCCCGACTCCAAGATGCTGGCGGTTGCCTCCGCCAACGAGCTCTGGGTGGGGGGTCCCGGTGTCCAGGCTCACCGGGTCATCGGACTTTCGCCGGGCGAGGAGGTCAAGGATGTTCAATGGTCGACCACGTCCGCGATCGTGGCTGCCGCCTCGCCTCACGAGCTCTGGGTCGGCGGCCCGGGCACGGAGTCCCGGCGCGTGACCAGCACAGCCGAGGAGCTGGACCTGATCGGTTGGTCCCCTGATGGCCAGACCCTCGCCTACGTGCTCACCTTCCCATCGAAGGATCCGCCGATCAGCAGCACCGAGTTGTATGCGGCTCCCGCCGGCGGAGGCGTGCCGACCCGGCGCTACCGCTCGGAGGAGGCGAGGATCCTGTTCGCCGGCTGGTGGCCCGACAGCGGGGGCATCCTGTTCTGGGACGACGGCATGGGCTCTGCCTCCCTTCTCGCGGACGGCGCCGGCTTGCTGTCCCTGCCGCTCGCAGGCGGTGCGCCGCGTCCGCTTGGTACGGCCCTCTGGTACAAGGACTGGATCTCATGGGTGGGGGGTGACCAGGTCGTGTTCGTCGCCGCCAACGGGCGGGAGTCGTGGACCACCAAGAGCCTCGAGGCCTGCGACGCTGCCAGGGCCACCTGCCGTGCGATTCCCCAGCCGGCGGGGAAGGTCTCGGTCGACCCTGCCTGGTCAGCCGCCTCCAACCAGGTCGCCTTCGTCCGAGCCGACGAGCTGAGGGGGGACGACGGGACGGATTCGCAGACCGGAGGGGATGCGTGGGTTGCCACGAGAGCCTTGTGGGTCGCGAGTCCCGACGGCTCCCGTCAGCGGGAGTTGACGGCAGCCGGCCCCGGCGTCTTCGGGCCATCGTGGTCACGCGACGGGCGCCACCTGCTCTACCTGAAGGGGGACGCGCTCTGGCTCATGGACACGGTGAGCGGCGCAACGGCCAGGATCGTGACGCTGAAGCTGGATCCCACCGCCTACTTCTACGGCCACATCAACCGGCAGCAACGGGTGACGTGGTGGAAGGGGTAGCTACCGCGCCTCCGGAAGGTTCCGCGCCAAGGAGGAGACAATGCCTGAGGTTTCACCAGGAAGCACGAAGTGGTTGGAGCGGGGACCTGGTCCCCGTCAGCAAACCCGGCGCAGCACTCGGCCCCTGGCCCTGGCCGGATGGGTGGCAGGGCTGGTCCCGGCATGATCGCCGGGGGTTGTACCAAAGCCCCAAGCCATGGCCCCGTTGCCGGCGCGGACGGGACCTACGTCGTTGCCGACGCCGAGCAGGTGACGCTGCGGGACGCTCGCGGCAGGGAGCGCAGCCGTAGCGGGGGCTCCGGCTTCGTCATCGCCCCCGACGGCAACCAGATTGCCGTCTACGGACGCGACGCCCTCGCACTGGTCGCGCCGGGGCGCTGGTCACGACTTTTGGCAACCGCCCCCTCTACTCCGCCGGCTTCTCGCCGGACGGCTCGGCGATCGCCTACGTGACGGCAGCCGACCAGGGCGTCGGCGTGTTCGTGGTGACCCTGGCGGACAGGAAGGTCACGCCGATCGCCAAAAGCACCAACGGCTACTCGGTCTTCTTCTCGGGAGACGGCAAGGCCCTGGTGTGCAACGGCGAGGACCAAGCGGCCGGGCAGGCATCGTGGTCACCCGGTTCGGTTGAGCCACGAAGATGAAGATCCGGCGCCTCGCCGTGGCCTGCGGGTTGGCTCTCACCGCGTGCGCAGCCCCCGGAACGGTGCATCCTAGGACGACTCCCTCAGCCGCCTCGAGCCCCGGCCCGCCCGCAGGCTCCCGGTATCACACCCTCGGGCCGGCCAGGGAGATTGGTACGGGGTACCTTGTCGGGACCAGCCTCGACGGGTCCGCCGCCTACGTGTCGGACGTCGACGCCACGTCCAAACCGGGGTGCGAGGGCCGGCCCCGCAGCATGCTCTTCCGCCTTCCCGTCACGGGAGCCACGCGTGAGCTGCTGGCGGACTCGAGCGCCGGGGTCTCGCGGGGGCCGGGCGGCCATGTCGCCCTGGCGGAGTATTGCGAGGAATTCTTCACCTCCCTGCAGGTTGGCACCGAGTCGCCGGACGGCCACCTGAGCGATCTGAAGGCCGTGGAGCTGCGGGTCAACGGCCAGCCAACGCCCAGCCGATTCTCCTGGTCGTCCGACGGCACCCACCTGCTTGGATGGGCCACCGGGCCGGAGGGTCCCCCCACCCCCGCCACCGGGAAGATCTGGAGCATCGACCCTGCGACCGGTGCGGCATCGGAGCTCTTCGACATCGGCTCCGGACCCGTCGTCGCGGTGGCTCAGCTCGCCGGCGGGACCTACGTGGTAGCGGTCGGGCTGGGGTCAGTGGATCCCGCCACCGGGTCGTCGTACCGCATCGCCCTGCGCGACACCACGGGAGTTGAACAGGCCCACCTCGACGGCGACGGCTTTGCCATCGCGCCGGACGGCCGCCAGGTCGCGGTCTTCGGCATTGGCGTGTCCCTCATCGCTCCGGGGCAGACCGCCCCCACCGGGCTCGTCGGACCGGATCCCACGGGCCGCGTCACGTCAGCCGGCTTCTCACCGGACGGCCGGGCGATCGCCTACATCGTCACGGAGGGCCAGGATCACCGAGTGTCGATCGTCACCATCCCCAATGGCACGGTCACGCCCGTCCCCGCGCCGGGCTTCGTGGCTTCGGCCCTCTTCACCGGCGACGGCGCGGCCCTGGTCCTCAGCACCCTCTCGGGGGAGCTCCGCGACAAGACCACCGTGCTCCTGGTACCGTTCGGGCCCTGACGCCTCAGGCCCTGTCCGGCCCCGACCATGCGCCGCCGTGGCTCCCAAGGTCAGCCCGGTCCCGCAGTAGCATCGGACCGATGCGGGCGGGCCCGGCTCATACGCAACCGCCGAATCGGAGAGTGGGATAACGCAGATGGGAGGTCCCCATCCATCCAATGTCGGCATGAAGGCTGAGTACCAAGGGCGGAGGGCTCCGGCCAGGTCATCGTTGAGCACGCGTGCGGACCCGGAGCAGAGGTGGGCACCCCGCGGCGTCCAGCGCATCTGCTGCTTCTTCACCATGCACCTGCTCACGACCTGGTTGACCGCCGACTCCACGAAGGCGTTCGAGATGGCCTCCCCGCAGCGGTGGCGCTCCCCGTAGTTCGGGATCCATGTGGCGTTGGCCCCGATGGAACGGCCGAATTCGACGACCGCCTCAGGAGCTTCCGCCGGGCGGGACCAGCGTCCTCGACGTCGAGGTCCCGTGGGGAACAACCGAGCGAAAACTAGCGCGAGGTTGATTGAGTAGTTAGAGCGATTGGTGTAGGAGGCACAGGCTTGGGTCCAGCGTTCTCCGCCAAGAACGACAGTGCGCCGCAAGACCCGTGCTCCACGGTCCCCTGAATGATGAGGACTTTCGCGCTATTGCACTCCCGCTTTCCCTGGCTGATCGACGTATCGAGCGTGACGTAGGCGCCCCGTGCGTCCCCTTGAGTGGTCTCACTGACCACCGTCCGCCGGACGGGGATTTCGGACGACAAAAGTTAAACCGTCCCATTCCGGCGGCTCCGCTCCGAGACGTGGTGTCGGAGGACGTGACATTGCATCCCTGGGAACTGGGGTGTCAGGCAATCAGGCTTTCGCCATATCACGCGGGTCTTGCAGGACCGTGTCCTACACGTCTTCGGGCACCCCCCGCTTTCACGGCATGCTGTTGTCCCCTTTGGCTTTCGCCGCCAGGTAAGCCGGTGACCCAGAGGCATTTCCCCGAACCTCTCCTTTCTGTGAAAGGGATCGATCAGTCGGTGAGGCGGCGCACAGACTGCGGTCACGAAGTGCCAAGTGGCAGACGGTGCCTTCGTGACGATTAGAACGAGAGGGCTAAGCCCGGGAGGAAACGGTGGACTTCGCAACCAAGAAGCTTCCCCAGTGGGTGTACGCCTTCGCTCCCGACTGATCCGAGGTCCGGACGCGCGGCTGGCCTCGGACCGAGGATCGATGGCGCACTTCCGGCTCCCGCCTGGGCTGGTGTGGGTCGCGGTCCGGCAGCACAGCGTGGAGGAGATCTGGTACTTCATCTATGGCGGGGGCGAGCTGTGGCGCCGCGGGGGCAGCGACGACGCTGTCGTCGTCCTCAAGCCCGGCCTCTGCATCACCATCCCTTGTGGGCACCGCATTCCAGTTCCGCGCCGGGGACGAAGGCCCGCCGTCCGTGCTTGGGAGCACGATGCCGCCGTGGCCCTGAGCCGTTCCCCGCGCTTCCATCCCCTGGGGGAAAGTACAGTTTGCTGACCAAGAAACGAGCACCGGTCAGCGCGTCCTCGGTGCCCCTTGGAGTGTTTCTGCCCTTCCATTATCCTCCACAACCCCCCTCTTGCCGCAAGTGACTCGGACAGTGCACAATGCGCCCTCTACACCCAGAAAGGGGAAACCATGGGCACGAGCGCCATTGTTCACTTGCAGGTCAACGCCGACCGCCCTGAGGAGCTGGCAACCTTCTACAGGGCTTTGCAATGAGATTCGACGGCTTGGTCATCCGCAGAGCGAGTGAAGGCGACCTTCCGGGCATCATCGACCTCAACGCCGAAGGCAACGGCGAGACTGCCTCGGCAGAGCTGCGGCGCGCACTTGGTGTGCAGGCGCTCGCCTCGTGTGACTTCGCCGTGGCGCTGGACGGGGACCGGGTGGTTTCGACCGTCGGCCTGCTGTCGTTGCGGCTGTACCTGGGTGAGGTGGCCATCCCGACCGGCCAGCCAGAGTTTGTGGTCACTCACTCCGACTACCGAGGCCGCGGACTCGTTCGGGCTCTGCTGGATGTCGTGCACGGGTGGTCGGCTCAGCGTGGCGACCTCGTCCAGATCATCGAAGGCATTCCGTACTTCTACCGGCAGTTCGGATACCAGTACGCCATACGGCTGCCCCCCGAACGACTCGTCCCACCGGACACCGACTTTGGAGAGACTGGACCGTGGGAGACGCGGCCGGCGACGCTCGCGGACATCCCCACGATGCGGCAAATGCAAGACTCAGTCCAAGCCCGCGCAGACCTCAGGCTTCCCTACGCCGAAGAGATCTGGCCAGTGCTGACCGGTCTGCCGCACGCAGATCTGGCGGTCGCAGTGCGAGACGGTGTCATCCACGGTGTGGGCCGGATTCGTCCCGCGGAGGGGGGGCCGGTGGCCGTCAGGGCAGTGGCTGCCAACTGCCCCGGTGCCGCCCGGGCGTTGCTGCTGCGGGCACGCCAGACCCACCCGGGGTCGTCCCTGGTCGTAGCCGACCGCGCGGACTCGAGCATCTCGACCGTGTTGGCAGAAGGATCCTTTCCCGTCGCGGAGAAGCAGTGGTGGCTTTACGTGCGCATACCCGATCCAGTGGCGTTGCTCATGCAGCTCCGACCGGTGCTCACCGAACGTATCGCGGCCTCCTGCTTCTCGGGACACTCGGGGGATGTCGTTATTTCCCTGTACCGCTCGACGCTGCGCCTGACGATTGAACGCGGACGGCTTGCGACGGTGTCGGATGGTCCGATCATGCAGTCCCCGGTTTCTGAGGGAGCCTCCTGCATACCCCCGGATCTGGTGACGAGAGTTGTGTACGGCCCCGATGGTGTGCTGGGTTTGGACCATCATCCCGACGTGATCCTCGGACGGCAGCGAGCGCT
>DASPZW010000039.1:0-3326 GCA_035636055.1 Actinomycetota bacterium | reverse complement strand
CAACTCGGCGATGGCGGCCGTCGCGTCCGTGAAGCGTCCGGCGGTGAAGAGGGCCTCGACGTTGACAGCAGAGAACCACTCCACCTGAGTCCTGTCACCGGACGCCACGGCCATGTCGAGGCCCTCGCGCAGCAGGGCGTGGCCCATCTCGAAGTCCCCTGTCGTCGCCAGGGCATGACCGAGCGATCCGAGCGCGTGCTGCACGATGGGGGCATCGCCGGCCGCGCGGGCCAGGGACAGCGCTTCACGGGCCGTCTGGGCCTGCGCGTCCAGGCCGATAGTCGATCCCCGGATCCAACCCCACTCGTTCAGCGCCGCGCGACGGCCGGCTTCGTCGCCGGCGGCGCCGAACAGATCCAGCGCGGCCGCCGCCTCCGCCTCGGCCGCCTGCGCTTCCGCGACGTGCCAGCACAGGAAAGATGCGAGGCGCATCCTGGCGCTCGCCCCCCGGCGTGCATCCCCGGCGGACAGCCGGGCCAGTTCCCGCAGCGCCGGCAGGCCGTGCACATGGTCCCCCACGGCTTGTGCCTGCCACGCCAGCTCGTCGAGGATCGCGGCGCGCGTCTCGTCGTCGCCGGGTCCGACGAGGTCCAGGGCGCCATGGAGGTAGGCGACGGCCTCTCGGTAGGCCTGGGCCTGCTCGGCGGCGCGGGCTGCCTCGCGAACCACCACAAGCGCCGCCTCGTCACCGGACAGCGCTCCGCGCAGCATGTGCGCCGCCCGGACAGCCAGCGGCTGTGCCGGGTCGTCGCCGATGTGGCGATGGGTGCGCCGGCGTCGCTCCGGCCCGAGTGCGTCGTAGACAGCTTCCCGCACAAGCGGGTGGGCGAACTCGAAGCCCCCTAGCCCCCGAGCCTCCAGGAGGCCTGCGGCGATGAGATCGTCAAGCCTGTTCAGGTCCTCCCCGCCCGCCAGGGCCGCCAGCGAGGCCAGCTCGAACGCGTCCCCGAGTACGGCCGCGGTCTCGAGCAGCCCGCGGGACTGGTCGGGCAGCGACGCTGTCGCCGCACGCAGGTGGTCGCGGACCGTGGCCGGCACCGACGCAGGGTCCGCCCCCTCCGCAAGGACCGCGAGCATCGAGGAGGCGAACAGCGGGTTACCGCGGGACCGGTCGACCAACCACGAGACCACGTCGGCGCCCCCGTCGCCGAGGGCGGCCCGGGCGAGCTCGGCGAGCTCGTCGCCGGTGAGGGGAGCGAGACGGATCGCGTCGGCGAGGCCGTCCTTCGTCAGCGACCCGATGAGGCTCCCGAGCTCACCCCGTTCGGCAGGGGCAGACCGGGTCGCCATCACCAGGAGCACGGGGGCGGGAAGCGGGTTGCGGCCGAGGTAGGCAACAAGCTCCCACGTCGAGGGGTCGCCGTCGTGGGTGTCGTCGAGGATGAGAGCAGCCGGGGTGCCCCCGCGAGCCTGACCAGCAGGGCCCCGACCGCTTCAAAGACGGCAAGCCGGCCCGGGGCCTCCGCCGTTCGCCTGCCGAGGGCGGCGGCGACACTGGGAAACACCCAGGCCAGCTCCTCCTCGCGCCCCGCGGCAAGCTCGACCAGGCGCTCGTCGGGAAGAGTGCGTAGGTGGGACTCGAGGGCCTCGGCGATCAGGCCATAGTGCGACGCCGAGCCGAGCGGGGACCCCGGCCGCGAAGGGTCCGGACCGAGGACCGCGCTGCCGTGAACTGGCCCAGGAGGCGGGTCTTGCCGATGCCGGGCTCCCCCGACACAACTACCACGGCGCTGCGCCCCGACCAGCGGGCCTGCTCGAGACGCTGCTGCAGAAACGTGAGCTCAGCAGTCCGTCCCACGAACGCCAGCGGCATCCTTGAAGTCTACGCGTCCCCTCCAGGGCTCGACCGTGGGCCCCCGGGAATGTCGACGTCAGCGCCCCAACACCACGCCCGCCTTGTCCTGCGCCCTCCGGTGCGCAACCTTCGGGCCGGGCGGAGAAGGGAAGGGCAGACAGCTCGATTCGATTTAGTCTGGAGACGCGGCCATGATTTCAGCCCCAGCCTTACGAGGAGCAGGACGCTCATCCGGCAAGGCGAACCCGAAAGGACAGGTACGCTCGCCGGCGGCGCCGTTTCCACGCCTGCCGGGCCGCTTGCGGCTGGGCGGGAGCTTCTCTGGGAGCCTGCACGGCCTTCGAGAAGGCACGGGATGGAGAACCTGCGCCCGTTCACATGTTCGGCCTCGGGCCTTTGCAAATGGTTAGCAGGGGGCTGTGGAGAAGATCTTGACGGAACCACAAGGAGGCGTTCTCCGCAGAAGCAGCGATGCAAGTGCTCAACGACGAGGGGGACGTCATCAAGGTCGAGCCTCCGCCACTCGACGCCGGTGCGACCAACAGGGCACGGCCCCGAACCACGGTCCCGTCCGACAGCGTGCTCAGAAACCCGACTCCACCGGGCGAAATGGCGATCAGGTCCCTGGCGAGGAGGATCTCGGCGCCGAAACGCCGTGCCTGCGCCGCCGCTCTCGTCGCCAACTCGTTGCCGCTCACGCCGTCGGGGAAGCCGAGGTAGTTCTCGATCATCGAGGTGGTGCCGGCCTGACCGCCGGGGGCCACAGCCTCGATGACCACCGTCCTCAGCCCCTCGGAAGCGGCGTACAGGGCGGCGGCGAGGCCCGCTGGTCCCGCGCCGACGATGGTCAGGTCGTACTCGGCGAGCTGCGGTGCCGATTCCATGCCCAGCCCGGCCGCGACCTGCTCCACCGTGGCGGACTCAAGCCGGGTGCCGTCAGGGAGTACACACAGGGGCAGACGCGAGACGTCGATCTTCTCCACATGCAGCAGGAGCTCCGCGCCGGACTGGTCGACGTCGACCCAATCGTAAGGCCGGCCGTTGCGAGTCAGGAAGTCCCGAATCGCATAGGCGGCTGCGGAAGCATGGGTACCGTCCTTCGCCGGCTCCGTCGGCGCGCGGTCACTCGCCGCTGTGTCACCTCGACCATAGACCCCACCGGGATAGAGACCGTCCTCTGGTGGGCATAAACGGCGCCGGGGACTCGAACAGCAGTTCGAGGCAAAATATCACGCGGGATTTCCGCGGGATTTCAAGGTGTTAAGCCAAAGCCTCCGGAAGACCCGAAGTGGCCTCTGAGCAGCCAAAACAGTTGTGGGCGCAGGAGGATTTGAACCTCCGCCCTCTTCCGTGTCAAGGAATGAACGACATGCGATCTACCAGCACAAACGGTATTGGGTTAGCGCGCTCCCAGGTCAGCCGGTCGGGTAGTCGGTGATGATTTGGGCCAGGGACTTGAGGACCTTGGCGTCGCCGCCGACCGAGTGCTTGCTGACGACCTTCTCGCCGTCGAAGTAGCCGACTGCGGCAT
>DASPZW010000038.1:0-5495 GCA_035636055.1 Actinomycetota bacterium | reverse complement strand
CTCTGGATCCTGGCCTCGCTGGCGGCAGCCGAGGGGCTCGACAAGCTGGGGGCCGCCGAAGTTCGCCTCAAATGGCCCGATGACATCTACGTCGGTGGGGGCAAGCTCGGAGTCATTCGGGTCCAGGCTCACCTCAGCCCGGGCCAGATCGACAGCGCCGTCCTCACCTTCCGCCTCAACCTGTCCGTCACCCCCGACGACGTCCCCGACGCCTCGCCGGCGAGCGTGGCGGGGGCCACCGGCGGGACCGTCGACCCTTCGATGGTCATCGATGCCGTTCTCACGGCACTGGAACACCGGTACAACGGGGGGGTCGAGCCCCTGCTCGCTGCTTACCGGGCCCGCTGCCGTACCATCGGGACGAGGGTCCGGGCGGAACTCCTGCCCAAGGGAGAGGTGGAGGGGGTTGCCAAGGCGGTCAACGACCAGGGTTCTCTGGAGGTGGAGGTGAACGGGGGCGGGGTCCACGCGGTCACCGTGGAGACCTTGCGACGGCTCCGGGCGATCGGGTAGTCTTGCTGTCGTGAACATATAGGTGTCCTTGTTGAAACCACCGGAGCATCGTGACTGGAAAGAGCCATGACAGCGGCGGAAAGAGCCATGACACCGGCCGAGCCAAAGTCTGAGGCCCTCCGCGCCCTCTACTGGCGCGACGAGATCCTGCAGGTGATGTTCTGGCTGCGTGGGGAGGGATTCGGCGACAATGCCGATGCCCCCCTGATTGAGCGCTTTCTGGGGGTGGACGCCAACATCGGCATCCGGTACCTGGACAGGTTGGTCGATGAGGGTTATCTCATAAGGGATGCCCCGTACTACCGGCTGACCGTGCAGGGGATCGACCAGGGAGGACGTATCTTCTCAGAGGAGTTCGCCGAGCTGATGCGACCCACCCATGGGGAGTGCGGGCCCAACTGCTGGTGTCACTCCTCGGCCGAGGACGCCGAGGCGTGTCTTGCAGATCGGCAGGCCCACGAAGCTCACAGGCACTAAGACCGCCCCGGACTGTTTGTCACCCCCGTTGCTCGGACGTTCAAGTGCCGGAGCGCCTACTTTCCTCCAAAAGGTGCGCTATCCGCACTTTTTGGAGGAAATTCACTTCCCTCATGGCAGCAGTTTGCTACCCCGCCTAGAGACCCTCCACACCATGCCCGTTGGGCTCGCAGGCCGCTGCGTCGGTTCACTAGAGGCTCTCGACATATAGGTCCCGACGCGGGGATTCACAGGGCGGAAAGGGAGACGTACAGTTCTTCTCGACGCGATGGCTGCCGATGTCGGTCGGTCGAGGGCGTTGGTGCGCGGATCGAGGGAGGGGGAAAGAGACGATGCGTCATCTACGGTGGTATGGGGTAGCAGGTGTCATCGCCGGGGGCGTCCTTTTCCCTTGGGCGGCTGCGTGGGCCTGCCTGCCGGTGGCCTCACTCACCTCGAACCCGGCACAGGCCCAGCCGGGGAGCCAGGTGACCATCACCGGCTCGGAGTTCGGCAAGAACCCTGTAGACATCCATTTCAACGCGTTGAGCGGGCCCGTGCTGGCAACGCTCACACCGGACAGCAACGGGAACTTCAGCGGAGCGGTCACCATCCCCAGCGACGCCGCCCCTGGATCCGCCGTGCTCGTGGCGACCGAGGCTGCCGCCACGGCGACCGGCTCGAAAGGTTCCTCACCGGGCGTACCAGCACGGGCTCTCGTTGATGTCGTGGGACCGGGCGGTGCCCCCCTGGCTCCTGCTGGGCCGGTAGCGGGCGCTCGACCCGTCTCGCCGCTCACCACGTCGAGCGCCGGAGCGGGCGCACTGGCCCTGGTCGCTCTCGGTGCCCTGGGTGTGGCGCTCTTGCTTGCCGCCTCAGTCACCATGATCGGCACGCGGCGGGCGCGACCTGCCCCGCAAGTCGCGAGCTAGTCATGACCCTGCTTGGACCAGAGGCCGGGTGAAGCCTTCCGGGTTCTGAACCGGCGTTGCTTCAGCGCCCATTGATTGGCAGGAACCAGTCAGTCGCAAGAACCGATTCGGTGCGCCACGGCGCGTGGACATGGGGGTGTTCGGTATGAACATCAGAGGATGGCATCTTCGTTGGCTCCTGTGTGCGGCGGGCCTCGTGGCCGCGAGCATCCCCCTGGGGAACTCGCAGGCGCTTTCGTCGCCCTCGCAGGCTTCGCCGTCGCCGGGCGGGACTGCGTTCGGTCATCAGGCGTCGGTTCCCAAGCAGATCACGGCTGCGGAGCGGGCCACGGCCGACGACCCCGTGCCGAGCCGGACCTACAGCAGCCCCTTCCTGCTGGTCGACCCCGACAACCCGAAGGTCATCGTCGCCTCGGCGGTGGAGATGCGCTCGAAGGTCTGCTACCTGATGCGCTCGACGGACGCCGGCGTCCACTGGACGACGCTCCCCGCGCTGCCGGCGCTGTCCTCCTACCCGTCCTGCTTCACCGCCAACGGCGGCAACACCGAGTCACCGATGGCCTGGGGACGGAACCACACGCTCTACTACGGTCTGCTGGGGTACAGCGAACAGGACGGCGGCGCCTCCCGCGCCGCCAACATGAGCGTGCTGCTGGCCCGCTCGACCGACCTGGGCAACACCTGGTCGACCACGGTCGTCGAGAATGCCCGGGGTAAGTCGGGCGCAGGCGTCGAAAACAACGAGCCGCTCGCGTCGATCGCGGTCGACAGCCATCATGGGGCTCAGGACATCGTCTACGTCGGCTGGCGCCTCAACATCCCCAATGTCAAGAATGCAGCCCCCAAGTCCATGGTGGCGACCTCGACCGACGGAGGGAAGACCTTCTCGGCCCCGGTCGACCTCAGTCAGTTCACAAAGGCAACCTTGCAGGATGGTACCGGCGCCACCTTCAACGTGCATTTCAACACGCCCCACCTGGCGGTCAACCAGCGCTCCGGCGCCCTCTACTCGGTCATGGAGGTACGGACATTCTGCTGTGGTATACAGTCACCGCCGCCGCAGCCCATCTACCTGGCCACCTCCACCGATCGTGGGAAGACGTTCGCAACCAAGCAACTCACCCGCATCTCTCCCGACGTCGGCACCCCCATCGTCCAGTGGAGTCCCGCCGGCGGATCCCAGGGAACGCTGCTCACGGTCTTCCAGGACAGGTTCGGCCAGTCGCAGGGCAGCGAGGACATCTATCTGCAGCGCTCCACCGACGGCGGCGGCACCTGGAGCCCGGAAGTCCGTCTCAACGACGATGACCCCGCCAACCAGACCTACCACTTCATGCCAAACATGAGCGTGGCGCCGAACGGCCGCGTCGACGTGGCCTGGTATGACTTCCGGAACTCCCAATCGTTCGCCCAGGACGTCTACTACACGTACTCGAACGACGCCGGGGTGACCTGGGCCGGCAACATCCGGGCGACCGATCAGCCCATCGACCTCAGCACGGGCCCCAATGCCAACTTCGACGTCCGCCAACCTCCCGGTATCGCCTCGGCCGATCAGTACGCGGCCTTCGGGTGGGGCGACACCCGACTTGGCACCCCCGCGACCCAGACCGTGGACGTGTTCTCCAACGTCGTTCAGTTCGCAGCCCTCCCGTCGGGGGCGTCGAGCACGCTCAAGTATCTTGCTGCCGGCTTCGCCGGGCTGGCAGCGGCAGGCGTGATCATCCTGGCGCTGGTCATCGTCCGGCGCCGCCCGAAAGGGATGGAGACGACGACGCCGGTTGGACCGCTGCCGGCCGGCGCCGGTTAAGGTAACCAGCCAGCCACGCCTGTTGGCGCACCCCCTGAGCCGTGAGGACCGCCGACGAGCAGATGACATGAGGCCGCCCGGGGCGAACGGGCTCCCGGGCGGCGCGGTCCTCGCCGCGATCGCCGTTGCGGCCGGTCTGCTTTCAGCGTGCGGTCGATCCGGCGGCACGGCAAGCGCACTGTCGATCAGCCCCGAGTGCAGATCGGCACCGAGCGCGACCGTGGCCGAGGCAGCCACCGCGAGCTACCACCTGGCGCTCGTGATCGGCCCGGCGGAGCAGATGATGTCCGACGCCCAGGCAACCACGGCACATCCCGTGCACGGAGAGGTGATGTTGCGGGGGCAGATGACGACCCTCCCCGGGATGAGCATGGGACCGGACGCCGGGGGCGGGATGAGCGCACCCGTCGAGGATCGCCACCTGGAGGTCCACATCTGCTCCAAGAGCACCGGGCGGGTCGTTCAGGACGCCCAGCCACTCATCACCGTCACCGACAACACGGCGGGGGGTGCGTCGCAGAGGCTTCCTGTGGCGGTCATGGAGGGCGCCGGCCAAGGGATGCAGGATCTTCACTACGGCAACAACGTCGTCATGCCGCCCGGTCACACCTTCACCGTCCTGGTCGTCGTCGGATCGGAGGAAGCAACGTTCAGCCTGAAGATGCCCTCCAGCTCCCCGCGGTCAAGCACCTCCAGCCCCGAAAGTCCGACCTCGCGAAGCGTTATGCCAGGAATGTCGCAAGGAATGGTCCATTGATCCTGACATCGGTCCAACGACGATCCTCGGGATCCGTTGGTCGCCGGTGTCGCCGTGCGGCCTGATACCGACAAGGAGGTTGTCATGCACCCGAAGGCAGGCCTGACGGCCGCTGCAGTGCCGGTGGACCCGAACGAAATAACCCCCGCCGACTCACCGCTTCGGTTTGAGGATGTGATGGCCTCCCCGGTGATCGAACGCATCCGCACTCCGGCCCTGGGGGTCGGGGACGCCGCCCTCGACTTCTCGTTCCCCGAGCTCGACCTGTCGGGGGGCGCCCCCCGTCCTACCGGGCGTACGTTCCACCTGGCCGAGCACGCCGGCCTCCGCCCTGTGGCGCTGATCTTCGGGTCGTACACCTGACCGCCATTCCGCCGGCAGTTGCCGGCGATCGAGGCGCTGTACGAGCGCTTTCGGGACGAGGTGGCTTTCACCGTCGTCTACATCCGTGAGGCGCACCCCGAGGACGGGTGGGTCGTGATCGACAATCGTGAAGAGAACATTCGCGTCTTCGACCCGACCACCAACGCCGAGAGACAACGGGTGGTGGAGTCGTGCGCGCTGCGCCTGGCGGTGCGGATACCCGTGGTGATCGACGAGATCGACGACGGCGTCGCCGCCGCCTACGGCGCCTGGCCGGATCGACTGTACCTGGTAGGCCGTGACGGCCGGATCGCGTTCCAGGGGGGTATGGGGCCCTTCGGCTTCCTCCCCGAAGAGCTCGAGGCGGCGATCGAGGAGGAGTTGGACGGGCAATCTCTTGAGCCGCGCAGCACACTTGCATGAGCAACGTGGACGGTGAGGTCGCAGCCGCCCTGGCGCCGGCCATTGGGCAGCCCGCGGCGAGGAGGGAGATGCGAACCCTGCGCTGGCGCCGGGGGCTGACGCCGGTCGCGCTCGTCGCGCTCGCCGCTAGCGCGGTGTTGGCCGTCGATCCGTCCGGTGTGCGCGAGCGCGTGTTTGGTTCGGTGGCGCCGCCGAGGCCCGCGGCAGTGAGCCGCATTGCCGGCGAGTGGTCGACGACCCA
>DASPZW010000037.1:0-10859 GCA_035636055.1 Actinomycetota bacterium | reverse complement strand
TCCCACTCCTCGTCGAAGAGGTGCAGGGCGATGTTGAAGAGCAGGGGGGAGATGGGCGAGCCCTGGGGGGTTCCCGACACCGTGTCGAGGACCACCCCGTCCTTGAGCACTCCCGCTCTCAGCCACGCCCGGATGAGCTTCCGCATCTGGCGATCGCAGACCCGGCGGGCCACCTGGGCCATCAGGGCCTCGTGATCGAGATTGCCGAATGCGTCCCCCGGGCTGCTGGACGCACCAGGCTGTTGCAAAATGGCGAGCCGTCTCCGGACCTGCAGCAAGGGAACGAGGTGGAGTCCGCCGGGGGGTTGAGGGGCCTACTTTCCTCCAAAAAGGCCGCATGCCGCACCTTTTGGAGCAATCTTCACCCTCCCTCAGAGCCGGCGACGAGGCCGGAGGCTGTCAGGGACCCCACGAGTGCCAGTCGAAACCCGACCGTTCGGGGCACTGGAGGCCCTGTGACGGATTCCGCGACAGCCTGCTGGGCAACAATTCTTGACCACGCCTCACATCAGCGAGGTTGAGGGAGTCATAGGGCCACCGGCTTACCCCTCCGGCCCGACGTGTGGGGGGGCGCTCAAAAATATGTCTCGAGTTCTCCGCGGCGTCGTACGTCCAGAGTCGCGCAGTGGAGCAGGCCCCCGAAGAGCGCGTAGTCCTCAAACGAGCAGGGAATGGGCTCGAAGCCCCATTCCTCGAAGGCCCGGATCAGAGGCTCTTGACGTCGCTCGACCACGACCCGGGTGGGGTCCAGCATGAGAACGTTGAGGCTGCCCCACCGGCTGACGAGGCTTCCGTGGTTCTTCGCGGTGACGACGGGCTCGGGGGCGATCAGCACGTCCCAGCTGTCGAACTGCGGGGGAAGCGTGGCGGGGTCCATGAACTCGGGGTTCACCATCACCTTGCCGGGAGCAAGCGGAAGCAACGACGTGTCGATGTGCATGGCCCTGCGGTAACGGGATTCCACTTCGTGCACCCGGTAGCTGTCGCCGAGGTGCCGTCGCAGCCACCTGATCCCCGAGGCATTGGTCACATGGCTCCGCAGCATGAACAGGTCCCGGCCACAACGCACGACATCCGCGGCATCGAAGACCGGCTCGAATTCCGTGAGGACGTAGCGCATCTCCTCGGCCTGGGCGGGCACCTCATACCCCCGCCGGTAGAGGTCGTCGACAAGCTGCGGCTTCGGCGCTGCGGTCCATCGTGCCCCGGACTCGAAGTACCCCTTCACGAGGCGGCGGTAGGGCCAGGTTTCGAAGTGGCGGCCCCGGTCCGCCATCGGCACCTCGATGATCTCGTCGCCCACCACGAGCAGGACGTCGCGGGGGTTCGCAGCCGAGACACCGCTGCGAATGTCCCACTCCGGGGTGGAGAAGGAGCTGGAGAAGTCGATGACGTCCGGGCGCCGGACGACGACCCCTGCCACGTTCAGGATCGCCACGAGCTCCTCGAGGCACGCCTCGGCCGCTTCGACCAGCTCCGCCGAATACGGCGTCCCCGCTCGACCTATGGTTTCTTCGAGGACCTCCCACGACCCCGGAGGGACCGTGGTTCGCTCGATGGTGGTCCACGAAGGCACCATCGCCCCATCCACCCGTCCGACGATCACTTCCTCGAGGGGATCCCACTCGTTGTGGGAACGAACCAAAGGGCGAGCGAGGGTCGGTGCACTCCGGGGCTGCCCGTACGACTGGCTCACGAGGAAGCAGAGTTTCGCCCTGTTGGATGGCTTGTGTCAAGAATTCCGTCTCATGACACCTTTATCCGCTCCCACCGGTGGACGGTGCGGCTCACCCTTCCAGGAGGATGGTGACGGGGCCGTCGTTGACGAGGCTCACCTCCATGTAGGCCCCGAACCGGCCCTCGGCCACCTCCACCCCCGCCGAGACCAGCCCGGCCACGAACGCATCGAGGACGGGGATGGCAACCTCCGGCCGGGCGGCACCGACGAACGAGGGCCGGAAACCCTTCCTCGTATCGGCGTAGAGCGTGAACTGCGAGACGACCAGTGCCGCGCCGCCGGTGTCGGTCAGCGAGCGGTTCATCTTGCCGTCGTCGTCACCGAAGATCCTGAGTCCGGCCACCTTCGCCGCCAGGCGGCCGGCGGCGTCCTCGGTGTCGGCCGCTCCCACCGCGGCCAGGACGAGCAGGCCCGGGCCGATGCCGGCGATCCGCTCCCCCGCCACCGTGACGGCGGCCGACGACACCCGCTGGAGCACAAGCCGCACGCTCGGGGCTACGCGCGGCCGGGCGTCACGCGGAAGACGTCGTAGACCGACTCGACCCTCCGCATGCCGGCCAGGATCGCGTCGAGTGAGGAGGGGTCGGCCAGGCCCACGGTGAAGCGGAAGTGGGCGATGCCGCGCACCGTCGAGGAGCTCACCTGGGAGATGTTGACGCCGAACTCCGAGATGGCCGTCGAGACATCCCGCAGGAGCTTCGGGCGGTCGAAGGCCTCGACCCCGATCGACACGGGGAACAGTCCCGACACCCGGGGGTCCCACGACACGTCGACCAGGCGCTCCTGCTCTGGCGACGTCTCGACGTTGATGCAGTCCTCGCGGTGCACGGAGATGCCCCGTCCCCGCGTGATGAAGCCGACGATGGGGTCGCCCGGTACCGGCATGCAGCAGCGGGCCAGCTTCACGAGCACGTCGTCGACCCCCTCCACGATCACGCCGGAGATCGTGGTGGGCTTGGTGCGGACCTTCGTCGGAAGCGCGGGTTCCTCCTCCACCAGCGGTTCGACCTGGTTGCGCAGCAGCCTGGCCACGACGGTGTTCACCGAGGTCCGGCCCTCGCCGATCGCCCCGTAGAAGGCGTCGAGGTCCCTCAACTTGAGCTCGGTGGCGATCCCCTGGAGCTGGTCGCTCGCAAGGATCTTCTGGAGGGGCAGCCCCGCCCGGCGCAGCGCCTTGGCCAGCGCGTCCTTTCCCTCGGCGATCGCCTCCTCCCGGCGCTCCTTGGTGAACCACTGCCGGATCTTCGTGCGCGCCCGGGGGGTGACGACCACCTTCAGCCAGTCGCGGCTTGGGCCGCTCGTGGTCTTGGAGGTGACGATCTGCACGGTCTCGCCCGAAGAAAGCTGATGGTCGATGGGCACGAGTCGGCCGTCGACCCGGGCACCGGCGCAGGCGTGCCCGACCTCGGTGTGGATCGCATAGGCGAAGTCGACCGGGGTGGCCCCCTTCGGGAGCTGGACAATGTCGCCCCTCGGCGTGAACACGAAGACCTCGCCGGCGAAGAGGTCGAGGCGGAGGGTGTCGAGGAATTCGGCGTCGTCCTCGGTCTGGCCGAGCTCGAGCATGCGGCGCATCCAGTCGGCCTGCTCGTCGGAGCTCGCCCCCTTGTCGCCCTTCGGGTCCTCCTTGTAGCGCCAGTGGGAGGCGACGCCCCACTCGGCCATCCGGTGCATCTCCCGGGTCCGCATCTGGACTTCGAGCGGCTTGCCCTCCGGGCCGATGACGGTGGTGTGCAGGGACTGGTAGAGGTTGAACTTCGGCATCGCGATGTAGTCCTTGAAGCGGCCCGGCACCGGCTTCCACAGGGAGTGGATCGCCCCGAGGGCCGCGTAGCAGTCCCGCTCGCTCTCGACGATGATGCGGACGCCGACCAGGTCGAAGATCTGGTCGAACTCCCTGCCGCGGCCGACCATTTTTTCGTAGATGGAGTAGAAGTGCTTCGGGCGACCCGACACCAGGCCCCGGACCCGGACCTCCCGGAGGCGGGCCTGGACCTCGCTCACCACCTGCTGGAGGTAGACCTCGCGCTCGGGCTGGCGCTGGGCCACCATCTGCTGGATCTCGTCGTAGGGCTTGGGGTGGAGCGTCCTGAACGCCAGGTCCTGGAGCTCGGCACGGATGGGCTGCATCCCGAGGCGGTCGGCGAGCGGGGCGTAGATCTCCAGCGTCTCCGTGGCGACGTGCTCCCGCTTGGCAGGGGCGAGGGCCGTCAGCGTGCGCATGTTGTGGAGCCGGTCGGCCAGCTTGATGATGAGGACCCGGAGGTCCTTGGCCATGGCCACGATCATCTTCCGCAGGTTCTCGGCCCGCTCCTGCTCCCTGGAACGGAACTGGATCTTGTCGAGCTTGGTGAGCCCGTCGATGATGAGCGCCACCTCGGGTCCGAACGACTGCTCGATGTCGACCAGCTCCACGTCGGTGTCCTCGACGGCGTCGTGCAGCAGCGCGCCCACGATCGTGGTCGAGTCCATGCCGAGCCGGGCCAGGATGCGGGCGACGCCGATGGGGTGCTGGATGAACAGCTCCCCGGACTTGCGCAGCTGCCCCTCGTGGGCCACGCGGGCGAGCTCGAAGGCCCGGACCATCTCCCGGACGTCGGCTCGGGGATGGTGCACCTTCACCTCACGGACGATGTCCTCGATCTCTTTGGGGGTCGGCCCGACGGGCAGGCGCCACAGGCGGGAGAGCATCGCCTTGACGCCCTTGCGCACGCCCCGGGTCGGGTCCCGCAGCTCCCGCAGGTCCCGGCGCCCGGCGACCGCGGCGCTGCGGCGAGCGGGTTCCGCAACGGGGTCGGCCACAGGGGACACCACGCTGATGGCGGGGAGTTCCTGCGTGCGGTCCTCGGGCTCAGATCGGAGGCTTGCTTCGACCTCGGACTGGGTGCCCGTGGGGGTTCCAGAAGTGACGTCTTGAGCCATGTTTCATTAAACACCAGTCCGCGGACGGGGGCGGGGAACTGAGGCCCCGTAGCCGTCAGCTCAGGGCTTCGAGGTACGGCTCCCAGGTCGGGTCGGGCTTACCCGCCGCCACGACGAGGAAGTGGCTTCCCTTGGGAGCCCGAGGCAGCCGGCGAAGCTTGAGGCCGACCTCGGCGGGGCTGCGGTTCTCCTTGTTGGAATTGCAGCGCCGGCACGAGGCAACGACGTTCTCCCACACATGCTGCCCACCGCGGGAGCGGGGCACGACATGGTCGACGTTCTCGGCGGCGGCGCCGCAGTACTGGCACTCGTAGGCGTCCCGGATGAACACCGCCCGGCGGGACAGCGTGGCCCGGGCCCGGTAGGGCACCTTGACGAAGTAGGTGAGGCGGACGACGGAGGGGATGGGCAGCCGCAGCTTCTCGGAGTGGTAGGCCTCGCCGTTGGCCTGGACGATCTCAGCCTTGGCCTTGAGCACGAGGACGACCGCGCGCCGGGAGGCGACGACGCACAGAGGCTCGTCGGTGGCATTTAGAACCAACGATCTCCCCAAACCCCAGCTCCTGGCAGGATTGGCTGTCCAAAGTATACGGGGGGCTGTCGGAGGCGGGGCTGTTGTCCCGGCGGCTCCGAAATCCGGCGTACCCTGCGCGCCGGGCTTTGGGAGGTGTGGTCGGGATTGTGTACCGTGCATGTAGCAAATCCCGACCACCTCCAGCGCCACCCCCCGGTCTAGAGGCAGCGCAGGACGTCTTCGGCGTCGCGGATTTCACTGCCGGGGGGGATCAAGGCACCGGCGGGGATCTTGAGGCGGGGATAGATGCCGATCCGGCCCGCCAGGTGGGTGCCCGGCTTCAGGACCGCCTCGTCGCCGATGGCCACGTAGTCCTCCAGGGTCGTCGGGTGCTGCTCGGTCGACTCGATCTCGACCATCGAGCCGAGGTAGGCCTGGGACAGGCGGGCAGCGGGGCCGATGATCGCCCCGTCCCGGATGGCGCTGCGCTCGATGGTCACCCCCGGCCCGAGGTCCACGCCGTCGTCGATGTTCGAGTCGCTGATACGCACCTCGGGGCCGACCTCCACGTAGCGGCCCAGGCGCACGTTGTCGCCCAGCTCGACCAGGCCCTCTTCCAACTTCTCCTCGAGGGACTTGCCGGACACCTCGTCTCGGAAGCGTAGCGTTTCGGGTGGAACCCAAATGCGCCGTTCGGCGTCATAAGGGGTACCCATGAGATCGCTCGAGGCTCCGAACGCACCCCGCAGCACGTCCACCATCGTCTCGATGTAGTCCACGAATGTCCCGAGATCTCCCGTTCGTTCCACCGGGTCGGAGTAGATGGCGAGCCCGCGGTCGACCGCCCACGGCAGCAGGTCCCCACCGAAGTCCAGCCGGCGCTCGCGCAGGCGGCGCAGTGCCGGCTCGTGGGCGTACTTGCGGATGGCGGCCGAGTCCATGAGGTACATGCCGGCGTTGGTCATCAGCGCGGGCGGGACACCAGCCCGGGACCCGGCCCGGGTCCCGCCCCCGGTCCCAGCGGGGGGGAATTGGCGAGCCAGTTCGTTCATGCTCGGCTTCTCGAGGAAGCGGATCACCCGGCCGGTCTCGTCGTTCATCATGACCCCGTACTTGCCGGCCACCTCCTCGGGGCAGCGCGCCATGGCCGCCACCGTGAGCAGCGCGCCCCGGTGCTGGTGCCGGGCCAGCAGGGCGTCGAGGGAGAAGTCGTACAGCGAGTCGGCGGGGCAGATGAGGGCGGGCGACTCGATGTCCCAGTACTCGAGGCTGCGCAGCGTGGCATCGCCGCTGCCGGTGTTGAGGCGATCGTGACGCACCCGCGAGTACCGGATGTCGACGCCGAGGCCGTCGCCGTGGCCGACCAGCGCCTTGGTCTGGTACCGGTTCTCCCTGCCCTGAGCGATGACGAAGAACTGGCTGATGCCCTGGCGGCGCATCCCCTCCAGCAGCCAGACGATGAGCCGCTTCCCGCAGAACATCATCGCCGCCTTACTGCGCAGGTACCCGTGGGCCTTCACGGTGATCGGCCGGGCACGCTCCCCCCTGCCTCCGACGAGAATTACGCCGACAATATCCATACGCTTTCATACCACTCCGGCGTGGCTGTCACCGGGCGAGTGCGCCTGGTCTCAACGGGGCCGGCGTGGCAGGCGCGCGTGAACCGCGGGCAGCGGCGCAACGTAGTTACATACGAACCGGCATCAGAGGATGGACAATGGAGGCGTATTCGGATGGAGAGGTTCCACCGGCGGGCACTACCGAAATGGAGTAGCTGATGGCGATCGCCGAACCAGACTACGGCGGCTTTGCAGAGACATTCGAGGCGATCGCCACGAACGTTGAACGCATCATCGAAGGCAAGGCCGACGTCATCCGCCTCGCCCTGATCGGCCTGGCGGCAGAGGGACACCTGTTGATCGAGGACGTGCCGGGCGTCGGCAAGACGATGCTTGCCAAGGCCATCGCCCGCAGCATCAACTGCGAGTGGCGCCGGCTGCAGTTCACGCCCGACCTGCTCCCCTCCGACGTGACGGGGGTGGGCGTCTACGACGGCGAGCTCAAGCACTTCGTCTTCAAGCCCGGCCCGATCTTCGCCAACATCGTGCTCGGCGACGAGATCAACCGGGCCTCCCCGAAGACGCAGTCGGCCCTGCTCGAGTCGATGGAGGAGCACCAGGTCTCCGTCGACGGGGTCACCTACGCCCTCCCCCGGCCGTTCATGGTCATGGCCACGCAGAACCCGATCGAGCACGTCGGCACGTACCCGCTCCCCGAATCGCAGCTCGACCGGTTCATCATGCGCCTGTCGATGGGGTACCCCGACGCAGCCAGCTCGCTCAGGATCCTGGAGCGCCACGGCGCGACCGAGCCGGTGTACTCGCTCGACGCCGTCGTCAACCAGGAGGGCGTCGTGGGCCTGATCGAGGGTGCCCGCTCCGTCCACACCGCCGAGGCGCTCAAGCGCTACATCGTCGATCTGGCCGAGGCCACCCGGACCCACCCAGGGGTCAGCCTGGGGGCCAGCCCACGGGCCTGCCTGTTCCTCCTGCGCGCCTCCCGGGCGAAGGCAGCCGCGGAAGGTCGGGACTACGTGCTGCCCGACGACGTGAAGGCCCTCGCCAAGCCCGTCCTCGCCCACCGGCTCCTGCTGTCGCCCCAGGCCCAGTCGCGGGGCAGGACCCAGGAGGACCTGGTCACCGAGCTGCTGTCAACGGTTCCCGTCCCCAGCCCAAGCAGGAAGTAGACCCCCGGCGTTGCTCACCACTCGGGGCTGGGCGCTCGCGGCAGGCAACCTCGCCCTGCTGATCGCCGGCAGGCTCTTCGGGGTGCGGGAGCTGTTCGAGCTGGGCCTCGGCCTCGCCACGCTGGTCATCGCCGCCTGCATCATCGTGCGCCGAGGCGGCCACGACACCCGGCTGTCCCGGGCCGTCGACCCGGTGGAGGTGTACCCGGGGATGCTGGTGCGGGTGGAGGTGACGATCCGGGCGGGCGGGCGGCGCTCCCCGCCCCTCCTCTTCGTCGAGGAGCTTCCCGCCGACCTCGCCGACGGTGTCCCGGCCGCGTCGCGGGCCGAGGGAACGTCGGCCCACATGTTCCTCCGGGCGGGGACCAAGCCCAGGATCCCCGCCAAGACCCTGGCGAGGACCGGTCCCGCCGACCAGGCCCGCAAGCCAGGGCGCCGGGCGATCGCCTTCCCGGTCGGAGCCATCGATGCCCGGGAGGTCCACCACGTCGCCTACCAGGTGGTGCCGCCAAAGCGCGGGCGCTACGAGATCGGCCCCGGCTCGACGGTCGTGACCGACCCCTTCGGCCTCGCCCGGGCGCCCGACCGGCCCCTCGCACGGAGCTTCCTGCTGGTGTTCCCGGCCATCGAGACGCTCCTGCCGATGGCGACCGCCAGCCCTCACTCGGTCGAGGGCACGCCCCGCCCGCACGCGCCGACGCCGGTCGGGGACGAGTTCTTCACCATGCGTGAGTACCAGCCCGGCGACGACGTCAAGAAGATCCACTGGCGCACGACCGCCCGTCAGGGGCGGATGATGGTGCGCCAGGAGGACCGGCCGTCGGAGCCCCGGGCGATGGTCCTGCTGGACGATCGCCGGCGGTTTCACGCTCGCCGGTCCGACGGCGCCGACTCCTTCGAAGCCTGCATCGCCTCGGCCGCCTCGCTCGTCAACCTGTTCACGTCGCAGGGCCTCGGGGTCGGGCTCGCCCTCGCGTCCCGGATGGGCATGCGGCCGGGCGAGCTCGGCCGGGCGGACCCGATGATCCGCCGGGTGGGGAGGTCTGCCGACGGGTTCGGCAAGGGAACGGAGCACCAGCGCGAGCTGATGCAGCGCCTGGCCCTCCTCGGGATGTCGGGCTCCGGGGACCTGGCGGCGGGCATCGGGGAGCTCCTCGACCCCCGGACCGGCGCCACCTACCTGGCGGTCGTCACCACCGAGATCGACCCCGGCTGGGAGATCCAGGCCGCGGCAGGCGCCCGGCTGGAGCACGGCCTGCCCATCGTCGTCGTGCGCCACCTGCGCCACACCTACCTCCACCTGAGCCCCGAGGCTGCCCAGGAGGAGGCAGAGCGCGCCCGCGGGGCGGCCGTCGTTCTGGAGCGCTACGGGGGGACGATCATCGACGTCCGTGCCGGGGAGACCCTCAAGCCGGCGTGGGAGCAGCACGTGGGCTACCGGGCCCGCTCCGAGGCCACACCGTCGCAATGAGGCAGGCGACGTGACCCGGGAGGGTGAAGGCAGGCTCGTGCTCGCCCTCGGCCTGGTGGCGGGGACCTGCGTCTACGCCTTCTCGAGGGTCTTCTCCGGGCGGGCCTGGCTGATCCCCGCCCTGGTGGCGGCCTGGGGTGCGATCGCGCTGAGTCGTTGGCTGGCGCACCTCAGGACCCCAAAGGTCGTGGCCACTGCCGTGCTCGTCGTCGCGGGCACGTTCTTCGTGCTGCTGGTCGTGTTCCCGCAGAGCACGTTCTACGGCCTCCCAGGCCCCGGCAGCATCCACAAGGCGGTGTCGACGGTGAAGGCGGCCAACGCCAGCATCTCCGATGTCACGGCCCCCATCGCCCCGGATCCCGGCTACCTCGCACTCGCCATGGCGGCCGCCTGGTTCGCGGGCAGCCTCTCGGGGGCCCTCATCGGGTCGCCCCACCGCGGGGAGCGAAAGGCCGGGGTCCCCTTGGGGCAAAGAGGCGAGGGGCAAAGAGGCGAGGGGCAACGAGGGAAGGGGCAACGAGGGGAGAATGGCGCCGGGCTGCGGTCCCTCTCCCCCTCCCTGCTGGCGCCGGTGCCCTGGGTCCTGCTGTTCACGGTCGCTGCCGGCGTCGGGCAGGGCAGAGGGCGGCTGTTCGACGCCGCCCTGTTCTTCGCCGCCGTGCTCGCGTACCTCCTGGCGGAGGGGTGGAGCTCCCTCGGCAAGCTGCCCAAGCTCGACGGGGCGATCCGCCTGGGGGCGCTCTCGATGGCCGGGGCCGTGCTCTTGCCGAACCTCGTGCCGGGGTACCGGGCGGGGCCGGTGTTCCCTTGGGCACGGATCGGGCCGCTCACCGAGACCACCGTCAGCCCGCTCGTGGAGATCAAGCCGCGCCTGATCAACCAGTCCAACGTGCCCCTCTTCAAGGTCACCGCCGATCAGCCCGCCTACTGGCGCCTGACCTCGCTCGACCACTTCGACGGCAACGCCTGGTCGTCGCAGGGGACCTACAACCCGGCCTCGGGCGTGCTGGCCACGCCGTCGCCGGCGATCGCCAGCCAGGTCGTCCACCAGCACTACGACATCTCGGGGCTCGGCGGGATCTGGGTGCCTGCCGCCTACCAGGTCACCCGCGTGTCCGGGCTCAAGTCCTCCGTCGACCCCACGTCCCAGACGCTGATCGTCGGCGCCCTGCACCCGGGGACGACCTATGACATCGTCTCGGCGGCCCCCGAACCCACCGGCCTCCAGCTCTCGGCCGCGGGGGTCGGGTCCTCCGGGCCCTCGCCCGACGACCTGCAGCTGCCCGGCCCGACGATCGCCCTCATCGGACCGATCACCCGCAGCCTGGTGGGGTCGAACGCCAACCCCTACGACCAGGCCGTGGCGATCCAACGCTACCTGCGGTCGTTCAACTACGACGAGCACGTCGATGCCCTGTCCAGCACCAACTACCTGTATGACTTCCTCACGCGCACAAAGTCTGGCTTC
>DASPZW010000036.1:0-3140 GCA_035636055.1 Actinomycetota bacterium | reverse complement strand
GGGCGGCCGTGGGGGCCTGGGGGCTCGAGACGTGCGCCCGGCGCCCCGAGTGGTGCTCGGACAGCGTCACTGCGGTCATGGTGCCGGCGGGGGTAGACGGGGCGGACGTGGTGGACGTGGCCTTCCGCCGCTACAACCTCTCGCTCGGCGGGGGGCTCGGCCGGATGGCGGGGAAGCTTTTCCGCATCGGGCACATGGGCGACCTCAACGAGCTCATGGTGCTCGGTGCGCTCGCCGGCGTCGAGATGGCGATGCGCGATGTGGGCATGGACATCGCCCTTGGCAGCGGGGTCGCCGCCGCGGCGGCGCTGTACCAGCGATCCGCCCGAAACCTTGTCTAGCCCGTGCAACGCTGGTCCAACCCCGGCCGACGCCCCGCCTTGGATTGGGCCGATCGGAGGCACTGGTCACTGTGAGTGGTTGGTTTTGCGCCGCGCCTCGGAGTAGTGAGGGGCCGTGGCCGCTGGAAGACTTCTTTGTGTGAAAAAGCGCGATATTGACGCCTAAACACACAAAGAAGGTTCTCGGCCCTCTCCACCGCTCCACTGGAATAGCGGTCAGCGTCGGAATGACGTCCTGAGCTCGAGTTCGACCACGGTCGGTGAACAACCTGGTGAGCGCGTTCCGGCTTCACACGAGCAACAGGCTTCGCCGGTGTTTTCGTCAGCGTGCCCGAGTCCCCTACTCATCCCGTACACCCCGGAGTCGCGCGTCTCCGGGCAAGCGTTGCAAGACCGCCCGGGCGTGGCCCAGCCCGGATGCCCTCGTCGCAGCGATGGTCTCGTTCCTCGGCATCGGGGAGCATCCGCCGGGCAGCAACTGCAACGCCATCACCCGCTGGTACGGGCAGGGCTGCGTCCCGTGGGCCGCCATCGCCCTCAGCAAGGCCTGCTTCGACGCCGGCTTCAACGACGGCGCCGGCCATTGGGCGATGCCGGGCACCGTCCCGAGGACCGAGCACGGTTTTGCCTGGGTCCCCGACCTCCGGCGGGCCTTCGAGACTGCCGGCCGCTTCGATCGGTCGCCCCGCCGTGGCGACATCGCGATCATTGCCGGTGACCGCCATGCGTGCCTCGTCGAGTCCGCCCGCATGGACGGCATCGTCCGCACCATCGAGGGCGACTTCCACGACGACTGCGTCCGCAACGCCCGGACGATGGCCTCGATCGCCGGCGTCTGAAACCCGCCCTTGTGGGGCATCCCCCGGTGGCCGGGGCGGTACCTCGAACTCGGCAGCCAGGGGGAGGACGTCCGGGCGTTCCAGGCCCGCATGGCCGAGCGGGGTTGGAACATCCCCGTCGACGGTGTGTACGGTCCCCAGACCCAGCGGGTCGTCGACAAGCTCCAACACCAGAAACACTTGGATAACGACGGGTTCGTCGGCCCCTCCACCTGGGAGGCCGCCTGGCGGGCGGTCGTGACCTAAAGTCGGGACCTAAAGTCGGGACCTGGAGTCGTGACCTGGAGTCGTGACCTGGAGTCGTGACTCTGGAGTCGTGACCGAGGCCGGAAACAGCTACGCAACATTAATGCGGTCCCGCGTTAGGATCGCCGACCATGGAACCTGTACCGCTGTGGAACAGCGTCAACGACGGTGAGATCCTCAACGTCTCGTTCAACGATTTCCGTCGCCTGCTCGAGGCGTGCGGCTTCAAGTTTCAGGGTCCCCGCGGTATCCGCCTGGTGTTCACCCACCGGTCGGTGCCCGATCCCCTGGTCCTCCAGCCGCTCAGGAATCAGGACACCAAGCCTGATGAGATCCTGAAGTTCCTCGAACTCGCGAAGGAGCACGGGCTCTCGCCCCGCTAGCTTCCGCCGGAAAACCTAGAACGGCCGGTCAATGCCGGGGCCCTTCGACCCCGGCTTGCCGTCGTGCGGAGTGCCGTAACGACGGGACCAGCGGGACCTGGTCTACCAACTCGGATCACCTACCCAGAATGAGGCGGGCGGGAAGGGCGGCTGCATAGTCCGCATCCGCCTCGGTGAGCAGCCATCGCCGCCCGAGCGCCTCGGCGGCGACCGCCGTGGTCCCGGTGCCCCCGAAGGGGTCGACGACGACCTGGCCCGGCGTCGTGAGCAGCTTGATGAAGAACGCCGGTAGGCCGACGGGAAACCGGCACGGGTGCCCCGTCGGGTTCGGGGCGAACTCGGGCTCGAAGAGCAGCAGGTTCGACGGCCGGACCAGGTCCGGCCCCGCCTGCACCCGCCGCCGCCCGTGCCCCGAGGGTTCCGACACCCGCTCGAAGTTGTGGGCCAGCTTGCGCCGGCGCTCCCGGTCCCTGGCGTCCCAGCGGGCCGGGGCCAGGCACTGCTCGGGGAAGAACTGCCAGCGGGGCGACCTGGTGAACTGGAAGCAGTACTCGATGGCGTCCTTGAGGTAGCGGTTGAACCGGCCCGGCGGCGGGGAGGGCTTGCCCCAGACGAAGTCCTCGGCGAACAGGAACCCCTGCTCCCGCAACCAGAAGACCAGCTCGTACTGCAGCACGCCACGCTCGGATCCCTGGCGCTTGGAGCGGTAGTTGAGCACGAAGCTGCCGTGCGGGGCCAGCACCCGGTGGATCTCGGCCGTCAGTTTGAGGAAGAAGCCCTCGTACCAGTCCCGCCCGTAGCCCTGGCCGTCACGGTATTTGCCCTGCCGGTCGTATGGTGGAGAGGTGACGACAAGATCGACGCTCCCAGACGGCAGCTCGGCCAGGACATCGAGGGCGTCGGCCACGACCAGGGCGCCGAGTGCCGTCCGGTGGGCGGCCCTCGCCATCAGTTCGTCCAACATCTCGTCCCACATCTCGTCCGGGGGCATCTCGCTCATGGGCGCACGCTACAACCGTTCCCGGCCCGCACTCCGGCTTTCCTCAGGCCCGCTTTACAACCGCCACAAAACGGTGCATTGTCGTATTGAGGCACTGAGAGATGGCAGGTCAATTTGCGGAGACGGACGGCGGCGACATGGTCGGTAAGGTGGGCCGTGTCACCGGGACCATTTCCCCCGGCAAGACCGGCGAGGTTGTCATCTCCATCCGGGGCGGCACAGAGGCGTTCCTCGCCCATGCCGTCGACAGCGACCAGACAATCCAGCAGAACGCCCGCGTGGTGGTCGTCGAGTACTACCCGCCCCGCACCGTCTACGTCGCTCCGGCCTG
>DASPZW010000035.1:0-3144 GCA_035636055.1 Actinomycetota bacterium | reverse complement strand
CACGTTCGAGGCAAGTATTTGTCGGCGAGAGACTTACAGAGCTGTGATTATAGAGGCAGTTTCAACCCCCGAGGCGGAACCTCGACAGGGCCTCGTAGACGGCCCCCTGCGGCTTCAGGTGGGAGCGGAACAGGACGACCTCCTCGACACCGAAGGGCCCCGAGGAGAAGCCATCATCGAGGGCGACCTGCCCCTTGTCCAAGCCCAACGCTGCGGGGACCTTGAACCGGGCGATCGTGAGGTGCGGGCTCCACGGCCGCCGCTCCTTCGGGAAGCCCAGCGGCTCGAAGCCATCCTCCAGGCTGCGGGCGAGGCCGGTGAGCACTCCCCCCGGCTCGTCGAGGCCCACCCAGAGCACCCGGGCGCGGCGGAACCCTGGGAACGCGCCCAGCCCGTTCAGGCTCGCCTCCGCCGGCGCGGCGGCCGTAGCGGCCCGGGCGACGACCTGCGTCACCTCGTCGAGGCGCTCCTCCGGCGTCGCGCCGAGGAACTTGAGCGTCACGTGCCAGGCGGTCGGGGACGTCCAGCGGGCACCGGGGACCCGCTCCCGGATGCCCTCGATGCCGTCCGCCACCGGCTGCTTCCTGGCCTCCGGCACCTCCACCGCGACGAAGAGCCGAATCATCACCCGCCGCTGTCGCCGGTGGGGCCGAGCAGCCAGAGGCGGAGCCGGTTGAGGGCATAGGTGCACGTCCGGCGACGGATGGCCTCCCGGCTCCCGCCCATGGCGAAGGTCCAGGCCGAGGCGCCGCCCTCCCATGCCATCCCCACGCAGACCCGGCCCACCGGCGCCTCCGCCGGGGCCGGCCCGGCCTCCCCGGTGGTGGAGAGGGCGACGTCCGCCTCCGCCCTCGCCCGGGCACCGGCCGCCATGGCCACCGCGGTCTCGGTCGACACGAGGCCGTGACGCTCGATGGTCTCCGGCGGGACGCCGAGGTCGCGGATCTTGGCGGCGGCGGAGTAGGCGACGTAGCCGGCCAGCAGGATGTCCGAGGCCCCCGGGACGCCCACCAGCCGGGAGGCGAGCATCCCGCCGGTCAGCGACTCTGCGACGGCGAGGCGCAGCCCCCGCTCCCGCAGGAGGTCCGACACCACCTGCTCCAGCGTGTCGGCGCCCTCCCCGTAGACGAGGGGGCCGAGCAGGTCCCGCACCGCCTGGACAAGGGCCGGCAGGCCGCCCGCATCCGAGGCCGGGGCGGTCAGGCACACCCGCATCTCGCCCTGGGAGGCATAGATGCCGACGTTCGGCCCGACTACCGGGGCGAGCCGGTCGGCGAGGTCGGACTCCGGGATCCCGACGACCCGCAGCGTCCGGGTCACCACGGCGGCCCCCCCGCCACGGGAAGCAAGATCGGGCAGCACGAAGCCGTTCATCATCGCGACCATCTCGTCCGGCACCCCCGGCACCACGTAGACGAGCCGGCCGGCGTGCTCGAGGAAGATCCCCGGTGCCGTGCCGACCGGGTTCTCGATGGTGACGGCTCCCTCCGGGAGGTCCGCCTGCTGGAGGTTCGAGGGCGACATCGTGCGGCCCATGCGGCAGAACCGTTCCTCCAGGGCGGCCACCAGGTCGTCGCGGCGCTGCAGGGGGCGTCTCGTGGCGGCTGCCAGCCCCTCACGGGTGAGATCGTCGTGCGTGGGGCCGAGGCCGCCGGACACGACGACCACGTCGGCGCGGCCCAGGGCGTCACGGAGCGCCCGCTCGACGCGGCCCACGTCGTCGCCGACGGAGGTCTGCTGCGTCACGACGACGCCGACGCTGGCCAGCGCCTCGGAGATGAACCGGGCGTTGGTGTTGGCGATCTGGCCCGCAAGAAGCTCGGAGCCGACCGCGACGACCTCTGCCTCCACGCGTCTTAAGGACTGCCGGCGGTCGGCGTCCCGCCTGCCGGCGACAGCGTGGGGGTGGGCGTGGGGATCGGGGACGCCGTCGTCTGGCGGGGCTGCGGCTGGGCCGGCCTCGACGGCGACACAGTGGGGCCGTTGCGCTGGCCCGGCGGCGGGACCGTGGACGAAGGGTCCGGCGTGAGCGAGGAATCGCCGCGGTTGATGATGAAGCTGCCCGTCTGGCCCGTGTTCCCCTGGGCGCCGAGGTCCTTGCCGTTCAGGCTGATCCGCACGGCGCCGAGGTTGGCCACCTGCAGCTTGAGCAGATCCGGGGCGGTGAACGTCCGGGTCACCCCCGCCAGCAGCGTCCCCTGGAAGGCCAGGAGCTGGGGCGTCGTGTCCCCGACCACCACCCGCAGCCACGAGCTCGTCCCGGTCACCGATACGACGAGCTGCACGCCGGAGACGGGCGCCCCCACCGTGGATGTCGGCGACGCGGACTGGTTTGACGCCGACAGGGCCGGGGTCGTCGGCCCGGGCACGGGCGGCGGGGCAGCGACGTTGCCACCCCCACCCAGCAGGCTGAAGAGGAGGAGGACGACGATGATGGCGATCGCGGCGGCCCCCGCCATCGCCCACTGCGGCTTGCGGGGCTTGGCGCTCGGCAACTTCCGCTCGTTGCGGGTGGCGAGGCTCTCCGCCAGCGCCGGGGCCTCGGGGGCCCCGTAGATCCTGTCGTACTCGGCGGCGATCTCGGCGTCGTTCAGCCGCAGCCACCGGGCGTAGGACCGCAGCATCCCCACCACGTAGACCCGTCCCGAGATGAAGGAGAAGGAGTCCCGCTCCATCGCCTCGAGGAAGTCCACCCGGACCCTCGTGGCGCGCGAGGCCTCGGTCAGGGATGCGGGGATGGCCTCCCTGGCCTGGCGTAAGCGCTCGCCGATCGAGGTCTGGGACATCATGGGGTCGTGGGGAGGGAGAGGAGAGCGGGCCGGACCTTCAAGCCCCCGGAATTATAGAGACTTGTCGCTACCGGACTGTGAATCCACCCTCGCCTGTCGGGTCCTCCCAGCTCACCTCCACCGAGCTCACGGCCGCGCCCCTCGGCCCCTCACGGACCCATTCGACCATCGACTCGACGACCCAACGGGGGCCTTCGAACACTGCCTCGACCCGCCCATCTGCAAGATTGCGGACCCAGCCGGCGGCGCCCATGCGCCTCGCCCGGCGAGCCGTCTCCGCACGGAAGAACACGCCCTGGACCAGCCCGGAGACGAAGACGTGGGCACGGACCGCCGCCACCGACGGCTAGTCGTC
>DASPZW010000034.1:0-5176 GCA_035636055.1 Actinomycetota bacterium | reverse complement strand
TGCAGAGGCTCCAGGCCCACGCCGTCATCCGCACGGGGGACACGTCGCTCTCGAACCTGGTCACCCCCCTGGTCGAGCCGCTGCGGATTTCGATGGAGGCCCTCGATCTGGAGGCGGTCTCCAAGATCTGGACCGCCGCCTCGCATTCGCTGCGACTGTCCGTGGGCTACGTGGTGAGCCTGGTGGTGTTGGATCCCCCCCCGGACGACTACGTTGCCGGCCCGCCCGTCCAGGAGCGTCGGGTCGTCGCGGCGCCGACGATGGGCCCGAGGCTGCTCTCGGCAAGTCCCGATCACCTGAGCGCTGGGCAGAATTGCACCGTCGCCGTCATGGGCATGACGGCCGGCGCGTCCTTCACCCTCGCCTGGCAGGCCGGCGACCCTCCGGGTCCCGCCCTGGGATGGCCGCTTACGGTCGTGTCGGCCACGACCGCGTCTGTCACGTTGCGAGTGACGCAGCCGGACCTCGCCCCCGGCAATCGCCGGGTCCAGGTGACCGCTACCCAGGGGGGTCTCCTCGTGGGCAGCGACTTCCTCGACATCCGCCTGGTCCCCGCCGTCACGGCGCCCACTGGCACCGTCTCGAAGGCAGCCCCCGTCAACCTCAGCACGTCCCACGCCGCGCCCGACGTCGAGGTGTTCGTCCGCGGGGTTCGACTCGATCCGGCCAGCGTGACCTTCAAGTCGGCCACGCAGGTGCAGATCCAGCTCCCGCCGACCGCGCCGTCGGGGCCGGCGCCGGTCACGCTGCGGGCGGGCAAGGTCGCCGGGCCTCCGTATGCCGGCCTGGTGGTCGGGCCGTGAGCGCCGCCCGGGTCGGGGACCTCCGGATGGCGGCAGGTCTTGAGATCCTCCGCGTCGCCATCGGCGCCTACCTCCACGGTCTCCGGTCCATCTGGTCGCCGGATGACGGGCCGGCTGCCGCCACCCCTGGGCTTGCGGAGGTGGACCGCCTCCTGGCGGCCGCGGGGGTGCCGGGCTCCGCGGAAGATGCGCAGCGGGCGTTGGTCGATGCGCTGGTCGACGCCGGGCGGCGCCACAGCACCGACCCCTTCGGCCGGCTGGTGGGCGCCCTTGAGCTGACCGCGGGTGAGGAACTCCTCGTTGCCGCAGCCTGGTGGAGCGAGGCAGACCCACAGTTCGCAACGGTGCTGGGGTGTGTCCACGACGACGGCGCCCGGCGGTATGCCTCTGCGGCCGTTCTCCGCCTGGTGCTCGCACCCTTCGGCATCGACGTCGCGCCCGCCCTGGACGACCGCGGATGCCTCGTGCGGTTCGGCGTGCTCGAAGCCGGAGCGGGGGCCATGGGACCGCTCCGGCTCACCGCCACCTGCCGCGAGGTGCTGGCCGGCATCGCGCCGGCGCCGCTGCAGGCGCCGCCGCCACCGGCCCGCCTGGCTCCGCTCGCCGCCGCCCTGGCCCGTCACCTCCGGCGCACCCGGGGCCAGGTGGTCCTGCGGGGTGGCGAGGGATCGGGGCGCCGGCGTGTCGCCGTGGCGGCCGCCACGGGGGCGGGCCTCGTCGCCGTCGAGGCCAACCGCCCGCCCGCCGAGCTCCGGCTGCTGGCCCGCCTCGGCATCGGGGTCCCGGTGGCACCGGCGGAGGCCGCCGAACTGCTGGCCTGGGGACGCCAGGACGGACCGCTGCTGCTGCTGGCGCCGCCTCGGCACCGCTCACCGGCGACCCGCGCCGCCTATCTCGTCGATGTCGAGGCGCCCGACCGCGTCCAGCGCGCGTCGTACTGGCGGCAGGCCCTTGAGTCGGCGGGGGCGTCCGTGGATGCGGCCCTGCTCGCCGACGCGCTGGCGCAGCGATTCGGTTTCACCGAGGGCGACATCGACGCCGTCGTCGCCAGGGCGACCCTCGACGCCCGTTGGCAGGAGGTGGCCCTCGACCAGGACTGTCTGTGGGATGCGGCCCGCCGCCAGCCCGAGCACGCCCTGGAACGGCTGGCCGCCCTCGTCGTCCCGGCCTTCACCCTCGATGACCTCGTCCTGCCCGAGGAGGCACTGGCACAGCTCTCCGAACTGCTGGCGCACGTCACTCTGCAGCACGTCGTCCTCGACCGCTGGGGTTTCCGGCGCCGCCTGCCGCGGGGCCAGGGTGTGGCAGCCCTGTTCGCCGGGCCCTCGGGGACCGGCAAGACCATGGCGGCGGAGGCCCTGGCGGCCGCCCTGCACCAGGATCTCTACCGGGTCGACCTGTCCAGCGTGGTCTCCAAGTACATCGGCGAGACGGAGAAGAACCTCTCCTCCGCCTTCGACGAGGCCGAGCGCGCGGGGGCCGTGCTGCTCTTCGACGAGGCCGATTCGCTGTTCGGCAAGCGGACCGAGGTGCGGGACGCTCACGACCGCTACGCCAACCTCGAGGTCAACTACCTCCTGCAGCGGGTGGAGTTGTTCACCGGCCTTGTCATCCTCGCAACCAACCGCCGGAGCGCCCTCGACGAGGCCTTCCTGCGGCGGTTGCGCTTCGTGATCCGCTTCGACATGCCCGACGCCGAGCTTCGCCGCAGGTTGTGGCAGCGCTCGTTCCCGCCCGAGACGGCGACCGCCGGCCTCGACTGGGCGGCGCTCGCCAGCGGCGAGCTTGCGGGAGGCAACATCCAGCAGGCTGCCCTGCACTCGGCGTTCCTGGCCGCCCGCAACGGTGGCGTGGTGACCACCGAGCACGTTGCCGCCGCCCTGGCGCGCGAGTACGACAAGCTCGGCCGCTCCTGGCCCGGGCTGCCGTCGGGCGCCCGCTGCGGGAACGGCCGGCCATGAGGATGGGGGCGGCGGAGACAAGGGTGCACCTGCGGGTAACGGTCGGTGGGCGTCCCGAGCCGGGCCTGCTCCGGGCCGCCATCACCGCACGGCTCGAGGGCCGGCCCTGGCCTGCGGGCCCCGAGGGCGAGGTGGCGGACGCCGTCGCCAAGGCGGTGGCCGAAGCCGCCGGCCATTCCTCCGGCCATTCCTCCGGCCATTCCTCCGGCCATTCACGGGGAGGGCTGCGGTGAGCTTCACGCGCAAGGGCATGCTGGCGGTCTACTGGAACGCCGACAACCTGTCCGCCAAGGACGCCAACGACCAGTCGGCGCCTACTGCCGTCTTCTTCCAGTACAACCCCGCCGAGACCACGCGCACCCTGAAGCTGACCCTCGAGACCGAGTCCGCCCCCAAGGGCGGCGACGCCCTGAGCGTGTCACGCGAGGCAGACGAGGACTTCGCCTTCAAGCTGGAGCTCGACGCCACCGACGGCCTCGAGCGGGGTGACGACGCGCCGATCACCCGCGACCGGGGGGTCGTCCCACAGTTGCTCCTGCTCCAGTCCCTCCTGCACACGACCGGCCCGGCGCCGATTGCCAAAGCGGTCAAGAAGAAAGGCCAGCAGGTGCCGCGCGGCCGCATCCCGTTCACGATGCTCGTCCTCGACTCGGAACGGGCCGTGCCCGTCCGGATCACATCCCTCACGATCCACGCCTCGGAATTCGACGCCAACCTGAACCCCGTCCACGCCACGGCGGACGTGAGTTTCAAGGTGCTCCTGCCGCAGGACCTGAGCAAGTCCGACCCCCAGGCGGCGCAGTTCGCGCTCGACTACTGGCTCGCCCCAGGCGAGCCCGCCACGATCCAGGACGCCGTCAAGCAGATGGGCAATGAGCTGGTGCCCCTGACCCTTCCCCTTCCGGCCCCAAAGCCGGCCGCTGCCCCGGCCACCACGAGGGGGACCGCATGAGTGAGCCCGATCCCGGTTCGCGCTACGCGGGCCTCCCGGCCGTCACGGTACCTGCGCCCGATGGGTCGTCGCGGCTGATGGGGGTGCCGCGGGTCGTGCCCAAGCCCTCCACCAGCGGGCGCTACCAGGTCCGCCCCGAGGACCGTCTCGACCTCATGGCGGCGGCGGCCTACGGGGACTCCACCGTGTGGTGGCGTCTCGCGGACGCCAACCCCTGGGCGGACGCAACCGAGGTGGAGCAGCCCGGCCAGATCATCGAGCTGCCCGATGCCTGAGTCCTCACTGACCCTCCAGGTCGCCGGCCGGCTCATCGGACCGGATGCCATCTCCACCCTCGTGGAATGCCAGATCGAGGAGGCCGCCGACGCAGCGGACGCCGCCGTGGTGGTCGCGACGGTGGAGGCGGGCGCCGACGGCGAATGGACGAGCATCCTCGACCCCCTCACGGTGCCACGCAGCAAGCTGGTCGTGGAGGTGACCCGGGCGGGGGTGACGTACCGGTTCGAAGGAGCCTCGACGGAGGCCCAGTGGAGCATCAAGCCGGGTGGATCGTCCCAGCTCACGGTGAAGGCGGTCGACCGGAGCCTGGAGATGGACGACCGCGAGAAGGTCGCGGCCTGGCCGGGCTCGTCGGACAGCGGCATCGCGGAGGCCATCTTCGCCAACTACGGCATCGCAACCAAGGTCAAGGACACCCCTGCGGGCCCCGATCCCGATGTGCACGTGGCGATGCAGCGGGGGACCGACTGGGCCTTCCTGCGGGCCCTCGCCGCCAAGTGGGGCTACGCCGCCTACCTCGAGGCCGGGGGGGGCCGGGTCACCGGCCACTTCCATCCCCTCGAACCGCTGGCAGACCCCCAGGCCGAGCTGTCGTTCGGCTACGGCATGGATGCCCCCGAGATCAAGGTCGAGGCCAACCTCTCGGGGGGCCAGAGCGTCTCGGCCACGCGCTTTCGCCCCCTGTCCGATGCCGAGCAGAACGCCACGAGCAGGGGTGACGACCAGGTCCAGGGCAACACGTCCCTCGGGGGGCGGGTGGACCTCCTCCTGTCGCCGGCAGACGTCGACGGCGAGGTCGACCCCGAGGCAGTCGCGCAGGGGCTCGCCCGGGACAGTGCCTTCAGCCTCACGCTGTCCGCTGCGGTGGACGCCGACACGACCGGCGTCATGCTCCGTGCCCGGCGGACGGTGCTGGTGTCGGGGATCGGCTCGCAGCTCTCGGGGCTCTGGCTGGTCCGGCGGGTGCGCCACCGCGTGAGCCTCGACGGCCACCTCCAGGACCTGACACTGGTGCGCAACGCCGTGGGGCTCGCCGGCTCGGAGCGCTTCGGGCAGCTCAGCAGGGCGGGGCAATCCTGATGGACCGCTTCGTGGGCAAGTACCTCGGGCTGGTGGTCGACAACAACGACCCCAAGCACATCGGCCGGATCCGGGTGAAGGTGCCCGAGGTGTTGCCGGGA
>DASPZW010000033.1:0-3634 GCA_035636055.1 Actinomycetota bacterium | reverse complement strand
CGCGATCTGAGATCGTTGAGCTCACTCTGTATTTGCTGCAGGGTGGTCTCGAGGCCTGATGGAGACGCCGACGCTCCTGGGGCCGGCGTCGTTGCCGCTGCTGCCGGCCCACCAATAGCGAATGTCAGCGCCGCCGCGATGACCAACCCCAGAAGAGTGCACCGGCAGCCGGGAGTTCGAGCGCTCACCCCCGGTCTGCCCCCTAAACCCATGCGCTTCTTGAGCAGGAAGCATGGGCAGCGTTGTCTGTCGCACCGTTGATCCTGGGTGCCGGAGAGGTCCCCTGGAGCGTGCGTTAGCAAATCGTTAGCATCCGGCTCCTTGGGGCCTCCAGAGTCCGTGACGCCAAGAGCGGCAGCATACCTGTTTCCGCAGCTAGAAGGCCATTTGCGGAGGCGGACGGGAATCGAACCCGCCCACCGACTCTCGCCGGCGCACTGGTTTTGAAGACCAGGAGGGCCACCAGGCCCCAGTCGCCTCCGGGGTCAGGATACCTGTGGTCTGGGATAGTGCCCGCCACCCTGACGTCGCCCGGCCGTGCCGAACAAGAACATTGGCCTCGCCCACCTTCGCCGTTACGCCGACTCCAGGATCGACCGCAACTTTGCCAGGTCCCTGCGGTTTGCCCGACGCATGGCGGCGGCCATGAACGGGGCTGCCACCTTTGAGAACCCGGCCGGCTCCCCGCGATTGCGAAGCGTCATGAGGGTCCGCCCGTCGCCGACGGAGGACCAGGTGTACGTGGTCTCCATGGCGAACGGCCCCTCGGCCGTGCGCATGACGAGCCGCTCGTTCGGCACGAGGTCGGCGAACTCGTAGCTGTACGCAAGGCGTCGGCCCAGGAACCGGGCCACGAACGCCACCTTCGAGCCTACCTGTGCCGGTGGCGGTGTCTCCCACTCCACAGACCCGATTTTCTCGTACCAGGCTGGGGCGTTCGAGGGATCGATAGCGTAGGCCGCCACCACGTCCACCGGGCGATTGATGGTGGTCTCCGTCAGGACGTCGACGGTCATGCGCCGCTCTGGGATGGCGGCGCCACAGGCATCATGCCCGGCCCGCAGCGGCGGCCAGGCGGTCACCCACGAACTGGCGCCAGCCCTGCCGGTGGTCGGGTACCTGGATGGCGGGCACGTCGAAGTGGCGCAAGACGAGCATGGTTCCGCCCTCGGCCGGCGTCAGGGTCACCTCGACCCGGGTCGATCCGGGAGGCAACGGTCCAGCCGGGGTGTCCCCCTCCCAACCCAACGTGAACACGAGCCGGTGGGGTGGGTCGAGTTCGAGGAACGTGCCGCGCATCACGTGGCCCCCCTCGACGACGACCCGGAACAGCCCGCCAGGCTCGGCGATAACCTCGGCGTCGGTCGCCCACCATTCGTTCAGCCGGCTCGGTTCGGTCCAGAAACTCCACACTGTCTCGGGTGGCGCAGCGATGTGCACGGTCTGCTCGATGGTGATCGTGTCGCCTGCGGTTTCCTTCAATGCCGGCTCCCGTCGGGCCCTCGATCAGGCCCTTGATAAGGCCCTCGATCAGGCCCTCGATCCCCCTGCTCCCGGCGGGCAGCCCGCTCCGCGGCATTCTTGAGCCTCCCGAGCCGGTCGGTCCACATCTCGTCGATGAACTGCCACACCTCGGCCAATCCTTCCGTACGGACCCGGTAGAGACGCTGGTTGCCGTTCGGACGGATGCTCACCAATCCCGCCTCGTGGAGGACCCGCAGGTGCTGCGACACGGCCGGACGGCTCATCTCAGGGAAGGCCGACGCCAGGTCCCCCGCTGCCCGCTCGCCATCTCGCACGAGACGGAGAATCCCTCGCCGGGTGCCATCGGCGAGCGCGTGGGCAACGGCGTCGAGGCGATGTTGGTCTTGTGCAGCCGCCGAAGTCATGTAAGAATTCTCTTACATAGACCAGGCGGGCGCAAGCCGGCCGCGAAGGGAGGAACCCGTGGACGCGATGCCTGAGCCCACCATCGGCTCCCCGGAAGAATGGCTGCGTGCCCGCGTGGACCTCCTCCAGGCGGAGAAGGAGCTCACCCGCCGGCGCGACGAGCTGAGCCGCCAGCGCCGTGCCCTCCCCTGGGTGCGCATCGACAAAGACTACGAGTTCGGCACCATCGACGGCCCACGCTCCCTCCCCGAGCTGTTCGACGGCCGCAGCCAGCTTCTCGTCTACCACTTCATGTTCGGGCCAGATTGGGAAAAGGGCTGTCCCAGTTGCTCGTTCTGGGCGGACAATTTCGACGGCATCGGCGTCCACCTCGCTCACCGCGACGTCACCTTCCTGGCCGTCTCCCGTGCCCCGCTCGACCGGCTGCTCGCCTACCGCAAGCGCATGGGCTGGAGCTTCCCCTGGGTGTCCTCGCTGGGGAGCGATTTCAACACGGACTTCGGAGTCTCAGACGCCTCCACCTACAACTACGCCCCCGTTGCGTCCCCGGAGGAGGAGCTTCCCGGCCTGAGCGCGTTTGCCCAGCGCGCAGGGGAGGTGTTCCACACGTACTCCTGCTACGCCCGAGGGCTCGACGCGTTCAACGGCGCCTACCAGCTTCTGGACCTCACGCCGAAAGGTCGCGACGAGGACGGGCTCCCGCATTCGATGACATGGCTCCACCGTCACGACGCCTATCCCGTGGCCCCCTACGCATCTCTGCACCCGACCGCGGAGGCGACAGCCCCCCGCTGGCCGACGCCGCCTGACCGTATAAGGTGGCCACCACATTGGGCGCCATGAGACGAGACAGCGCGGTGGCAGCATCCTTCGATCTCCCGGCTGGCCTCCGGGGCATCTTGCCGAGCCAGTGTCTGCAACGGGCCATCGACCAGGGCGCCATCACGTCGGAGCGGTACCGGATCCCGTCCAGCAGCGTCCAGCCCGCCAGCGTCGACCTCCGCCTCGGAGAGACCGCCTACCGGCTGCGCTGCAGTTTCCTCCCCGAGGGGGAACCCGTCCAGACAAAGCTCTCCGAGCTCAGCATGGGGCAGGTCGACCTACGGGACGGGGCTATCCTCGAACGCAACCGGCCCTACCTCATCCCCATCATCGAGGAGCTGGATCTCCCGCCGCAGGTCGCTGCCCGGACCAACCCCCGCAGCTCCACCGGCCGGCTGGACATCTTCACCCGGGTCATCACCGACGAGGGTCACAGCTTCGACGAGGTCCCTGCCGGCTACCGGGGTCGCCTCTACCTGGAGCTTGTGTCCCGCACCTTCACGGTTTTCGTCCGGACCGAGCTGAGCCTCAACCAGCTGCGCCTCCAGGTGGGCAAGTCCCGCCGCGACGACACCGAGGTCGTGGCGCTGCACGCCGAGGACCCCATTCTCTTCTCGGGGTCGGAGCCGGTCCCACCGGGGGAACTGGTCCTCGCCGACGGCCTGTTCCTGAGCGTCGACCTGGTCGGCCGGAACCACGGCCGGGTCGGGTTCCGGGCCAAGAAGAACAGCCAGTTGCTCGACCTCACCAAGCGGGACCACTACGACACGGAAGACTTCTGGGAGCCGGTCCACCGGGAGAAGGGGAACCGCCTTGTGCTGGAGCCGGAGGAGTTCTACCTCCTCATCTCGAAGGAGCGGGTCCGCATCCCGCCGGGCTACTCCGCCGAGATGACCGCCTACGACCCCACGAGCGGCGAGCT
>DASPZW010000032.1:0-5598 GCA_035636055.1 Actinomycetota bacterium | reverse complement strand
GGTATTGGGTTAGCGCGCTCCCAGGTCAGCCGGTCGGGTAGTCGGTGATGATTTGGGCCAGGGACTTGAGGACCTTGGCGTCGCCGCCGACCGAGTGCTTGCTGACGACCTTCTCGCCGTCGAAGTAGCCGACTGCGGCATGGTGGCCCGTGCCGGTGCCCTCCATCACGATGCGCTCCTCACCGTCGTCGACGGCGTAGACGACCACCCGGAAGTAGTGCCGGTCGTCGGCGCTGCCGCGGTGGTGGCGGAGGGGTGGAAGTGGCATCGGGCAACCCTAACGCTACGGTGACCGGGAGGCCGCCGGGAGCTTCTTCGATGAGCGGGGAACCTCCAGGAGATCCTTCGGTTCGGGGACCGTCCTCCACTCACCGCCTTCAGTGCCGGGTAGCTCGAGATCGGCGAGGCGGGGCACGGGGCTTTTGAGGAGGGGGACCAGGATGTCGATGGGGTCCTTTGCCTGCAGGCGAGCCGTGGCGATCACGCTGGAGAGGACCTCCTGGGTGGCTGCCCCCTCCCAGGTGAAGTTCCCGCCCCAGGACTTGCGGTTTACCACGAGGGGCCTAATCGCCTGTTCCGCTTTCCAATTGCACGCTTCCACGTCGCCTCGGGCGAAGGAAGGTGAACAGGTGGGCACGCTCGTTGGCAAGATGCTTGAGGAGCCTCACGTTGGGAGCGTAGTCGTCGCTCCCGGCGAGCAGGGCGTCCACCCGCTCCTGCAGCGCGGTGATCGCCGCAGGGAGGGCCTCGGGGGTGCCGTCGCCCCCATCCCTTGCCGCCCTGAGACCTATGGCGTCCTTCAGGATGTCCTTGAGGGCCTGAGGAACCTGAGCCTGGTCGCCGGCGGCGTCCTCGATCATGCCCACCACCCGCCGGAACCAGTGCGCCAGACAGCTTTGGTGGACGGCATCGACGAACTTGCGGTAGGGGCCCCAGCCGTCGCGCTCGATCACCTGGGCGAAGCCGGCCCCCAAGACGGCGGAGGCCTCGGGAAAGCCCCGGCCCTCAGCGATCAGGTAGACCACGAAGCGCACCACGCTGGCGTCGGGTCGGGTCGCCTGGCCCACGAAGTCCCAGGCCCAGGCACCGTACCCACCCACCCGCCAGCCGCTCTCATCCGCGGAGACGACGTCGGCCTTGCGTACGGCGGCGATGAGGCCCCGGTAGGTGGGGGTGGCCCGCCTCCCCGCCCGGGCAACGGCCTGGGCGATCCCCCCCGGTGTGACGGGCAGGCCGAAGTGCGAGAAGAGCCGGCAGATCTTGCGCTCCGAGACCCCCATCTCCTTGCGCAGGTCCACCGCCAGGGCGACGGCGTTGGGGCCGATCTGGGCTGCTGCCGCCCCGAGCGCATCCGAGGTCTGGTCGGGGTGGCGGCCCCGATGGGCCTTTCCGCAGGCCCGGCAGTGGCCATGATGGATCCGGTACTGGGTGATGTGGGTGTGCACGGGAGGGATGTCCTCGACGTACTGGTCGCTCACCCCCTCGACTGTCACCTCCCCGCCGCAGGAGCACCAGGCCGGGCAGGGGACGTCGATCACCTCGTCGACGTGGTCGGGAACCCGGCGGTGAGCCTTCTTACCGTACGCCTCCCCCGGCCTGCGGCCCGATCGCTTGGGGTGCTCGACGTGGGTGCCCTTGGAATGCGGAGCAGCCTGCCGCTTGGAGCCCCGCCGGAGAGCCTCGATTGTTGACAGGAGCTCGGTGACCCGGGTGCTCAGGCGGTCCACCTCCCGCTCCAGGCGCTGGCACTCGGCCTCGGTCTTGCGCAGCTCCCTGCCCAGTTGGCGGTTCTCCGCCTTGAGCATGGCGTTCTCAGTGCACAGGCCGGCGTTCTCGGCCTCCAGGGCCAGCATCCGTCGTGCCGACGTCACGGTAGTTGACACGAGTCACAAGAATCACAACAGTGTGGTTTGGTGTCAAGGACCGTTGAGGCAGAGAGGCCAGGTGGAGGTTCGGCAGGTAGGTTCTACACCCCCCAGAGCGCTAAACCATTACCATAGGTGTTGAGGGTCCTGGTGATGCTGGCGTGTCCCAGGCGGGCCTGGATCTCCTTCGGGTGCGGGCCCTGGGCGATCAAGAGCCCGGCGCAAGAGTGGCGCAAATCGTGGAACCGTAGATCGGGGTCGAGGCCGGCGACCGCCACGGCCGGCTTCCACTGCGCCCGGCGGAAATCGGTTCGGCGCAACCAGGTGCCATCCGGACGAACGAACACGAAGTCGCTCGCCGGGGCGTTCACCAGATGCTTCTCCAGCAGCTCGGCAAGGAAGGCCGGCAGTGACATGTTGCGCCGGCTCGAGGCCGTTTTGGTCTCCTCCACGTACCTGACGTCCCGGCCGAGATCCTGCAGCGTCCCCACGACGCGAATCTCTCGCCGCTCGACGTCCACGTTCTCCCGCTTCAGGCCGGCGAGCTCGCCCCAGCGGCACCCCAGGTACGCCGCGGTGTAGATCAACGGGGTGTACAGCACATCGATGACACCGGCCAGCCTCTCGACCTCCGCGGCAGTCAGGAAGAGCTGCTCACGGCGAACGATCCGAGGAAGCGATATCCGCCGGCACGGGGACTCGGGGATCATCCGCTCCTCTACGGCGTCTGCCAGGATCGTCTTGAGGAGGCGGTGGCACCGCCGCACGGTGTCGGCCCCCACACCTGCGTCGCTGAGCTCCTTGATCCATCGCTGCACGTCCGCCCTGGCGATCCGGCCGATCGGCACGCTGCCGAACCTCGGAAGGATGTGCTTGCGGATGCAGCCCTCGTCCGTCAGGAAGGTGGACCGGCGTACGTTCAGCCGGGATGCCAGCCATCCGCTCGCCAAGGTGGCGAACTGGGCGGCCGAGGCGGCCGGGTCGATCCAGGTGCCCCGGCGTAGGTCTGCCCTCACCGTGGAGCGGAATGCCTCCGCGTTCGCCTTGCGGATAAAGGTCTTGCCTCGCTGGTGGCCTCGGTCGTCGTAGTAGCGGGCCTCCCACCTCCCGCTCCGAGTCGGCCGGACGCCCGGCGTTCTGCGAAATGCCCTGGCCATCAGCGGACCTTGCGACTCTCCACCCAGGCCTCGACGTCCCGAGGATCGAAGCGCAGGTAGCGGCCGATGCGCATGGCGATCGGGCCCTCACCCCGGAACCGCCATTGATAGAGCGTCCTTGCCGGGACCTGCAGAAGCGCGGTCACCTCGCTGACCGACAGCAACCGAACCAGTGCCTGACTCTGAGACTTGTTCACCACATGGCCTCCTTGCCGTTCCGAGACTGCTTGGGACCTTTCTCTCCCTGGGAAATGCCGACCAAGTCGCCCACCGGGACCAACACCGCAGGTGAGAGGTCGTTTGTGCCGGTCGCACCGGCCGACCCGGCAGCGACCACGTCTCTCTCCGGCGCCGACCAAGGGCCGTCGTCGCCGTCGGCGAAGTCTGGATCTGCGGTGGAGGGCGACAGTGCCCCACGGTGCATGTGGAGCACCTCACGGCGTTGGCCCTCCAGGGTGCGGCGGACGGTGAGCATCCGGCGCTGGGTCTCGCAGGTGGCAGGATCCCCCGCTCCTTGAGGCGCTTGCGCAGCGTCTGGGGGGTCAGGGCGATGCGGTCACCGATCTCCTGGCCAAGGCGCTGCACCGCCGCGTAGGCGGCGTCCGGCTCAAGGTAGACTCGCCCTCCACCCATCCGACGCGCCCGCCCTTGGGCTCCCAGGTGCCCCAGGCATCCCGGCGCCATCCCCACGCCGCGCCTGCATCCTCGGGCCGGTCACCGTCGGGTGATGCAACGTGCGCCCGGCCCGAGGAGAGCGCGCCGGCGAGCAGCTCCAGGAACCGCCTGGCCGGTTCGGCCGGGGCCTGGTGGGCTCCCTGGGCCCGGGCCGCCTCGCCAAGTGCCCGCCAGCTCCGCTCGAGCAGCGCCTGGTGCTCGACGTCGCCGATGGCCCCGGCGGCGATGGCGAAGGAGAGGAACAGGCCGAAGCCAGCGGCGAGGTTGGCGACGATCTCTGGCGTGCGCCGGTGGGCCCCGGAGGCGGCCGCCCTGGCCCGCAACTTCGGCACGAGGGCCTCGAACTGCTGCCCGGTGGTCTCGTAGCGGGCGGCGAGGAATTGCAAGAAACCGGCGAGGGCTGCGGCGTAGCGACCGGCGGTTGCGTCGGCCTGGGCGGCGCTGAGCCGGCCCCAGTCGACGTCGGTGCGTCCCAGCTCCAGCACCAGCACCCGGGACCGGAGCGACTGGCCCCGGGGGAGGTCCTCGCCGGTGGAGACGATGAGGCCCCGTGGGGGCTTACAGGCCCGGAGCGTTCCGTCGGGGCGCATGCGCAGGCGCCCGGAGCGGTTGCCCTGGGCTCGGAGCAGCCGGTCGGCGTCGCGGTGAGCCCGGTCGACGTCGCCGGTGCCGGTGCCCGGTGCGAAGTCGTCGACCACGAGCACCGCGTCGGCGGCCGAGAAGGCGAGGGCCTCGAGGGCATTCGCCGTGGAGGACCAGGACCCGGGCAGGTGCCGAGCGTCGAAGCCGGCGCCGAAGTGGCGCTGGATGAGGGCGGCCAGCTCGCTCTTGCCCGCCCCCGTGGAGCCGGTGAGGTGCAGGGCGAAGTCGCAGGGACCGAGCACGGCCCGGAACACCGCCGCCAGCAGGGGGAAGGCGACAGGCTCCGGGGCCAGCTCCAGCAGCCCGAGGCTCGCCCGCACGGCGGATGCCAGCTCGTCGCCGGCGGGAGGGGCCGGCAGCGCCATGAGCGCCAGGGCCTCCGGCAGGGCCACCTCGAACGCCGGGGATGGCACCCCCTTGCCCGATCGCTCCGCCGGCGTGCAGGTAGGCACGGGGCGGTGGTGTTCAACATCAAGGGACCCTCCTGTCTGATGCGGGAGCACGCCGCCCTGGCCGAGGCGGTGAAGCGGTGACGGCTCCGGCGATCAGCCCACCCACCAGACGCCCCCCGGGCCCATGCGGGGCTCACGTCGGCGAGAGCATCGTGTGCAGCTGGTGCCTCGAGCGGCTGCACGACGAGATCGATCTGCTGAGCGCCGCCGTCGAGGCGATCCGGGCGGCACGGGACACGCACCGGACGGATCCCTCCGCCGAGGCGGCGTGGGATGTCGTCTACGCCAGGCTCGAGGTCGCCGGCGACGCCGTCGTCCGGGCGTCCTCGAAGCTCGCGGGACGACCCGCTGTTGCTCTCGTCACCCGATCAACGCTGGATCCGGTCGAGGAAGGAGGACCCGTTGGTACAGTGAACGGCGGAGGACCGCCATGCTGAGTCACCGCGAATTTCGGTGATCGGAAAACGCGAATTTCGGTGATCGCCGACATCCTGTGTGGTCCGCCGTGGGGCGTCTCGCATGCTCTACGCCCGTCTGCACATCGATACCGCCTAGCGCTAATTCTCGCACCGTTGTTCCTCATGGGCCGAGACGTAAGATGATTGGATGCCAAGCCACAGAAGTCCCCGCTCGGTGCTGACCCCCGCCTCAGCGGCCCGGTCGAGATGAGGGACGCCTAGACTCAGTGAAGAGCGCTGACAGGAGGTAACGATGCCTTTCTCCGTTGGGAGCCGGTGGCTCCTTCAAAGAGCTGGTGCCGCTGACCAAACCATCGAAGTTGACTCGGCCGCTGGCGATGTATTCACT
>DASPZW010000031.1:0-8830 GCA_035636055.1 Actinomycetota bacterium | reverse complement strand
TGAGTGCCCCCGCCCCGAGAACGAGGCAGGCGGCGGCGATCATGAGGGCGGGGAGCGTGTCGCTGCCCGTCACGGGCAGGATCGGCTTGGACTGGCCGGGCTTGCTCGACTGCATGCCGAGGACCTGGGACACCGGGTCTGCGGTCCGGCTCGCGGGGCTCACCGAACTGGGGCCGGCGGGCGGCGTCCCCGGCCCGGTCGGGGTGGGGCAGGGCAGCGTGCCGACCACCGCACCACCGGTACCGGCGAGTGCGTAGAGCTGGCCGGTGCTGTCGGTGGTGAGGCCCTCGACGAGGGTGACGCCCTCCGGGCCGATGTCGTTCGTCGCCCCCGTGGCCATGTTGACCGTGGCGAGGTGCGGGTCGGCGTCGTAGAGGCTCATGGTGGCGTACATCGTGCCGCCCGACACCACGATGCCGTAGACGTCGTTGCGCCCGCTGTCGGGGGCGATCGACACGTAGTCCATGCCCGCCCCGAACGAGTCGGGGACGATGGCGCCGGTGTCGGGGTTGATCCGGAACAGCAGCGCCGGCTTGGCACCCATGCTCTCGACGCCGAAGAGGTTGCCCGTCTGAGCGTCGAAGGTCATGGCCGTGACGTGGGCGAGTTCCACGGTGCCGGAGGCTCCCATGGCGTTGCCCAGCCAGGCGCCGGTGTCGGTGAGGGCCCCCGTGGTCTGGTCCACCACCTTGAGCTGGGACCCCACGGCTGCGTACAGCTTGCCGTTGGCCTTGTCGTAGGCCATGGCGTCGATCGTGAAGGAGGCGTTCGTGCCGATCGGCGTCTGGGCGGCCTTGGGGTCGCAGGTGAAGGAGTTGAAGGTCATGAGGAGGAAGCCGGCCTGGTCGGCGGCGAGGAAGCAGTGCCCGGAGGCCCCCGTCTGGCAGTCCACGCCGTCGTAGTCGGCGCCCTCGTGGCTGCTGCCCGGCAGCGCCAGCGCCGCGGTCACCCTGCCCGTGGTCTTGTCGATCTGGAGAAAGGCCTGCTGGCACGGCAGACCGGAGCCCGGCAGGCACGTGGTGGACGGTGCTGCGGATGCCGCTCCCGGTATCCAGACCGAGGCGATGGCGGTCGCACCCAGTACGACGGACAGCACGCGCGAAGCGACGTGACGCCGGCCGGCCCGGGACCGCGTCAGCCATGCGCGAGAAGCGCCCACAGCGAAACCCCCCCTACGAGATATGTTCGGCAGGGGACCTGGTTCGCACGGCGACTGCCCGGAACCCCCCTACACCCTCGAAGTAATGATCACATAGCGTGGTGATTTGACCACCCTCTGAGTTCTCGTTCGACCGGAAAAGTACCTTTCAGGGGGTTAAATTCCCTTCAGGCAACAGCGAGGGTTCTCGCCGCGCCCCGGCGTGGGAACATGTGCGCCTCGTGGCACGGATCCTGGTGGGCACCGCCGACGGACTCCGGGAGATCGCGGTCCCCGGCGGCCCGGGCCCGGCATGGCACGCCGGCCGGGCCGTGACCGCGGTGGCGCCCGAGAACATCGAGCTCTGGGCCGTCCTCGACGGGCGGGAGGTCTGGCACACCGCCGGGGTCGACTGGTGGTTCCGGGTCGCCGGCCTGGACGGGTTGCAGGCCACCTGCCTGGCCGACACCCGGGCGGGGGTCGTCGTGGGGACCTCGGCCGCGCATCTCTACCGGGTGGCGGGCGAGGGGCTGGAGGCGCTCCCGTCCTTCGACGAGGCTCCCGGGCGGGATCGCTGGTACACCCCGTGGGGCGGTCCCCCCGACACCCGGACGGTGTCGGAGGACGGCGACGCCGTCTACGTCAACGTGCACGTCGGCGGGATCCTGCGGTCCGGGGACTCCGGCGAGACCTGGCGGCCGACCATCCCCATCGAGCGAGACGTCCACAAGGTCCTGGCCCGCCCGGGACGGCTGCTGGCAGCGTGCGCCCAGGGCCTGGCGGTCAGCCCCGACGGCGGGCGCACCTGGAGCCTGCGCGCCGGCGGCCTCCACGCCACCTACTGCCGAGGCGTTGCCGTCTGCGGGGAGACCGTGCTGGTGTCGGCATCGGAGGGACCGCGGGGCCGGCGCAGCGCCGTCTACCGGGGCTACCTGGACGGAGACTCACTGCAGCGCTGCCGCAACGGCCTGCCGGAGTTCTTCGACGCCAACATCGACAGCCTCTGCCTGGACGCCGTCCCTGACGGCGCGGTCGCGGCCTTCGGGCTGCCTGACGGAAGGGTCTACGCCTCGCTGGATCAGGGGGCCAGCTGGGAGCTCGCCGCATCGGGCCTGCCAGAGATCCACTGCGTCCTGGCGCTGCAGTGACCCCAACGCCCTCCCTGGAGCGAAGAAACCCTCAGCCCTTGGACTCCTGCATGCTGCGGGCGATCTGGGTGACCACCTTCCGGGGGCCCAGCCGGGTCCCGAAGGCGAGCATGCGGTTGCGCAGGCCCGGAATGACCACCGGCTTGCCCTTGAGGAGGGCTGCGTAGCCGATCCGGGCGACGGTCTTTGCATCCATCGTGGGACCCGTGAACAACCGCGACTTCTCCGTCCCGGCGTGGGAGGCGAAACCCGTCTCTGTGGGGCCCGGGCAGAGCGCCGTCACGGTGACACCGGTTCCGGCGAGCTCGTTGGCGAGCGCCTCGCTGAGGGACAGCAGGTAGGCCTTCGTGGCGTAGTACACAGCCATGAGGGGGCCGGGCTGGAAGGCAGCGGTCGAGGCGACGTTGAGGATCCTGCCGCTGCCCCGCTCCAGCATCGGCGGCAGGAACAGGCGGGTGAGCAGCGTCGGGGCCACGACGTTGAGTTGGAGCATCCCGACGTCGCCGTCCATGTCGAGGTCGGCGAACTTGCCGAGGAGCCCGGCGCCGGCGTTGTTGACCAGGACGTCCACATGCACCGAGGCTGCGGCGAGCTCTGCGTGGATCTCGGCCGGGGCGCCCGGCGCCGCAAGATCCTTCACGATCCTCCGGACCTGGACCCCATGGTCGTGCTGAAGCCGCTGGGCCAGGGCGCTCAGCTTCTCCGCGCTCCGGGCCACCAGCACGAGGTCGTAGCCGTCCTTGGCGAACAGGAGCGCCAGCTCGTAGCCGATGCCGCCCGACGCCCCCGTGATGAGGGCGAGCCTCCGGGTGTCCTGGCCGTCGTTCATCCTCAGTTCATCCTCCGTTCATCCTCAGTGCCGGACCGGGATGCCTGCCTGGGCCATGTGGTCCTTGACCTCGGAGACCCGCAGCTGGCCGAAGTGGAACAGCGAGGCCGCCAGGACGGCGTCCGCTCCCCCGTCGATGATGGCCGACGAGAAGTGGTCGAGGTCGCCTGCCCCGCCCGACGCAATCAGCGGGACCGTGATGACGGCGTTGACCGCCCGCAGCAGCTCGGTGTCGTAGCCGTCCTGCGTGCCGTCGCGGTCCATCGAGGTCAGCAGGATCTCCCCCGCCCCCAGCGCCTCGGCCCGCGCGGCCCACTCCACGGCGTCGAGCCCGGTCGGCTTGCGCCCCCCGTGGGTGTAGACCTCCCACCTCTGGCCGCCTTCCCGCCGGCGGGCGTCGATGGCGCAGACCATGCACTGGACGCCGAACTCCTCGGCCCCCTCGGTGAGCAGCTCGGGGCGTTCGACTGCGGCGGTGTTGATCGAGACCTTGTCGGCCCCGGCCCGCAGCAGGCGGCGGACGTCGTCGATGCCGCGAGCCCCCCCACCGACGGTGAGCGGGATGAAGACGCTCTCGGCGGTGGCGTGGGCCACCTCCAGCATCGTTTCCCGGCCCTCGTGCGATGCGGTGATATCGAGGAAGACCACCTCGTCGGCCCCCTCCCGGTTGTAGAAGGCGGCGAGCTCGACGGGGTCGCCGGCGTCGACGAGGTCGACGAACTGCACGCCCTTGACCACGCGGCCGGCGTGGACGTCCAGGCACGGGATCACCCGCTTGGCGAGCACTACGGCGCCCCCGCGGGAGCTGCCGGGGCGCCCGCCACAGTGGCCAGCGCGTCCTCGAGCGCCAGCGACCGCGAGTACAGTGCCTTGCCGACGATCACCCCTTCGAGACGGGGGTGCCCGAGCGAGAGCAGCGTCTCGACGTCCCGGAGGCCCGCCACGCCGCCGGAGGCGATCAGCCCCATGCCGGACGCCCCGAGCACACCCCGGATCGCCGGCAGGTTCGGGCCCTCCAGGGTGCCGTCCCGGCCGATGTCGGTGAACAGGACCCTCGGAACCCCGGCTCCGTCGAGACGGACCAGCACCGCCTCGGTGGAGAGCGACGACGACTCCTGCCAGCCGGCCACCTGGACCATCCCGTCGCGGGCGTCCACCGCGGCCACGAAGCCCTCGCCGAAGCTCGGGACTGCCTGGGAGAGGAACCCCTCCTCGATGGCCCGGGTCCCCACGACGACCCGGGCCGCACCGGCGGACAGCCAGGCGTCGATCGCCTCCAGGGACCGGACGCCGCCCGCGACCTGCACCGGGATGTCGACCGCCTCGATGATCCCCCGCATCACCGCGGCGTTGGCCGGTTCGCCGCCGATGGCACCGTCGAGGTCGACCACGTGCAGCCACCGGGCCCCCCGCCCCTGCCAGGCGCGTGCGGTGGCGACGGGGTCCTCGCTGTACACGGTCGCCGCCGCAGGGTCGCCCCGCAGCAGCCGCACGACGCGGCCGCCCGCCAGATCGATGGCGACGAAGATGTCGAACACGGCGGTCGGAGCGGTGTCAGGCCGCGAACGACCGGAGTGCCGCCGTCAGCAGGGCGAGGCCGTCGTCGCTGGACTTCTCCGGGTGGAACTGCACGCCGATGACGTTGCCCGACGCCACCGCGGAGGCGAACGGCTCCGCGTACAGGGTCCGGGCGGCCGTCACCTCTTCGGCGGGGACGCAGGCGTACGAGTGCACGAAGTAGAAATGCCGGCCCTCGAAGCCTCGGAAGAACCCGGCGGTGTCTCGGAGCGTGTTCCATCCCATGTGCGGGACCTTCACGTCCCCGCGCAGGCGCACGACCTTGCCCGAGAGGATCCCGAGGCCGGCGGTGTCCCCCTCCTCGGAGTGGTCGAGGAACATCTGCATCCCCATGCAGATCCCGAGCAGCGGCCGGCCTGCGGCGGCCCACTCCCGAACGAAGGAGTCGAGCCCCGCCTCCCGCAGGTTTGCCATCCCGGCAGCGAAGTTGCCGACGCCGGGCAGCACGACGATGTCGCTGCCCGCCAGCTCCCCGGGTTCCTCCGCGACGAAGCTTTCGGCCCCCACCTTCTCCAGCGCCTTGGCGACACTGGCGAGGTTGCCCATGCGGTAGTCGACGATGCCCACCTTTATGGCTTTGTTTTCCATGACTAGAGGACCCCCTTCGTCGACGGGACCTCGCCGGCGGCCCGCGGGTCCACCTCGACCGCGATCCGCAGGGCCTTGGCGACCCCCTTGAACACACCCTCGACGATGTGGTGGGAGTTGCGTCCCGACAACAGGCGCACGTGTAGGGTGATCCCGCCCGAGCGGGTGAGGGCCATGAAGAACTCCTCGGTGAGGTCCGGGTCGTAGTTGCCGATCTGCTCGGCGGGCACGGGGGCGTCGAAGGCCAGGAGCGGGCGGCCGGACAGGTCGAGGGCGACGAGGACCAGCGCCTCCTCCATCGGCACCGCCGCCCACCCGTAGCGCCGGACCCCGCGCTTGTCGCCTAGGGCCTGGGCGAGGGCCTGACCGAGCGCGATCCCGACGTCCTCGACGGTGTGGTGGGCGTCGACGTGGAGGTCGCCCTCCGCGTCGACGGTCAGGTCGATGAGCGAGTGGCGGCCGAGTTGCTCCAGCATGTGGTCGAAGAAGCCGACGCCGGTCGCGACCTTGGCGACGCCGGTGCCGTCCAGGTCGACCCGGACGCGGATCGCCGTCTCCTTCGTGGTGCGGTCCACCTCGCCGGTGCGACCCGTGAGGTGACTCGTGGGGTGGCTCACCGGATCACCGCAGTGACGCCGAGAGGGCCTCCAGGAACTTCTCGTCCTGGTCGGCCGTGCCGACGGACACCCGTAGGCACCCGTCACAGCCCTGGGTCGAGGAGAAGTCGCGGACGAGCACCCCGCGCTCCAGCAGTCGGCGCCAGACCTCGGGGGCCGGCGCCGACTCGCACCGGAACAGGATGAAGTTGGCGCGGCTCGGGAAGGCGGTGATGCCCCGGGTTGTGGACAGCTCGTTCCACAACCGGTCCCGCTCGTGGCGGATCGTCTCGACCGTGGCCGTCAACTCCCCGGCGTGGGCAAGGGCGGTGAGGCCCGCGGCCTGGGTCAGACTCGACAGGTGGTAGGGCAGCCGCACCTTCAGCACCTCCTTGACCACCGACCCCTGGGCCACCATGTAGCCGATGCGGGCCCCGGCCATCCGCCAGGCCTTCGAGAAGGTCCGCACCACCACCAGGTGCTCGTAGTCCTCGACGAGGCGCCACAGGGACCCGCCCGAGAACTCCGCGTAGGCCTCGTCCAGGATCACGAGGCCGGGGGCGGCATCGCAGATGGCGGCGACGTCCTCGTCCGGGATGACGGTGCCCGTGGGGTTGTTGGGCGAGCAGAGGAAGATGATCTCGGGCTGGCTCAGGCCGATGGCCGACAGGGACGCATCCAGGTCCATCGTGAAGTCGGGGTTGCGGCGTGCCCGGATGAACCGGGTGCCGGACACCCTCGTGATGTGGGAGTGCATGGCGTAGGTCGGCTCGAAGGTCATCGCCTTGCGCTCCGAGCCACCAAAGGCCTGGACGAGCTGCTGGATGATCTCGTTGGAGCCGTTGGCCACCCAGATGCGCTCGGTCAGCGTCCCCACGTGCCGGGCGAGGCCCTCCCGCAGCGCCGGGAAGTCACGGTCCGGGTACCGGTTGAGGCCGAGGTTGGCCACGCTGCGGCCGAGGTCCTCCATGAAGTCCTTCGGCGGCGGGTACGGGCTCTCGTTGGTGTTGAGGCGGACGGCGACGTCGAGCTGCGGCGCGCCGTAGGCGGCCACGTCGGCAAGGTCGGGGCGCGAACCGAACCGCTCGCGGAGCTCGCTGTCACTCATGGAAACGGGCATCCACCGCCCTGGCGTGGTTGGGCAGCCCCTCGGCACCGGCGAAGGCCGCCACGTGGGGCCGGGCCGCCGCGAGCGACTCGCGGGTGGCGACGATGACCGCGCTGGTGCGCTGGAAGTGCGACGTGCGCAGGCCCGATGCGAAGCGGGCGGATGCCGCGGTGGGCAGGACGTGGTTGCTGCCGGCGAGGTAGTCACCGAGCGACACCGGCGACCAGGGGCCGACGAAGATGGCGCCGGCGTTGCGCAGGTGCGACGCAACCTCCTCGGCCCCGTCGAAGATCAGTTCGACGTGCTCGGGGGCGAAGCGCTCGGCGGCCTCCACCGCCTGGTCCAGGCCGGCCACGAGCACGGCGCAGCACCCCTGCTCCAGGATCGTGCGGAGCTCGGGACCCGCACCGATGTCGTCCAACGTCCTCGCCACGATGGCCTCGACGGCGGGCACCAGCTCGCGTTCCCAGGTGATCAGCGGGAATGACCCGTTGGGGCCGTGCTCGGCCTGCGCGATCAGGTCCGCCGCCACGATCACGGGGTCGACGCCCTCGCCAGCCACGATGGCGATCTCGGTCGGTCCGGCGACGTTGTCAATCTGGACCACGCCGGCGACCTCCCGCTTGGCGAGGGCCACGTAGATGTTGCCCGGGCCGACGATCACCTCGACGGCGGGGATGGACGCGGTGCCGTAGGCCATGGCCGCGATTGCCTGCGCCCCCCCGACCCGGTAGACCTCAGTGACGCCCGCCACCTGGGCAGCCGCCAGCGTCGGTGCCGGCACCGACCCGTCGGCGGCAGGCGGCGTGCACAGGGCGACCTCGGCAACGCCGGCCACGGAGGCCGGAATTGCGCACATCAAGACCGACGACGGATAGGCGGCCCGGCCGCCGGGGACGTACATGCCTGCTCGGCCGAGGGCCTGGACGGTCTCGCCCACCGTTGCCCCGCCGATGGTTGCCGTCCATGGTGCGATGCGCTGGTGCTCGGCGAAGGCGCGGATGCGGGCGGCCGCCTCGTGGATGGCGTCGAGGAGGGCATCGGGTGCCGACGCTGCCGCCGCCTTGATCTCCTCCTCCGGGACGCGCAGGGCGTCGAGGCGGGCGCCGTCGAAGCGCTCCGTCAGCTCGATCAGGGCGGCATCGCCCCCCTGGCGGACCCGTGCGATGACCTCCCGGACGGCGGCCAGGGCGGAGCCGCCGGCCTCGTCCCCCGTCAGGGGTCGTGGGATCGGCGCGTGCGGATCATCCCGGAGATCGATGGTGCGCATGGCACCTTGAGTCTACCGGACCCGCTCTCCACCCCAGGAGAGCCTCGGCCAGGCTGCCCCCGTCACGGGCGGGCCGCCGGCGAAGCGTGAAGATTTTCGGACCTCCGACGACCCTTTATTTCTTCACGCTTTTCTTCACGGCCTTTCGGCCCAGTACCGTTTACTTAACCGGGATCGCCCGGGACGTTCGAGGCTCAGGATGAGCCGGCCCCCCAGCCGACCCCCGATCGAGGGTACGTCTGGCAGGAAACAGCCAGCAATGAGCCTGTTGCAAATCACTCGGGCGACCGTGCCCACCCACTCGGCACCGTTTTTTCGAGGGGGTGGTGCCGGGCGTGGGCGCAACGTTCACGATCCCGCTTCGTTCTCACGGAGCGTGGTCTTCCAGGCTTCAGGGCGCCCACCCTAAGACCAGATCGTCCAGTTTCCCATGCGCCTGACTCTATCTTTGAGTATGGAATGGCGTAGAGCGCCGCTTTGTACTCAAAGAATGCCAGCGGGTCGTCGCTCAGGCTGGGAAGCCACCACGCACAGTGGCGACGTCCGGGAATCAGTCAACGTGCCTCACGAACCCG
>DASPZW010000030.1:0-10844 GCA_035636055.1 Actinomycetota bacterium | reverse complement strand
GGCGCCGGCATCCTCGTTGCGGTGGTGGCGGAGGCCCTTGTCGGACACCAGTGCCATGCCGCCTTCCTCGACCTCCCAATGGTCGCTGGGACGGGGCATCCGGTAGCCGCACCGGGTGCAGTAGCCGTCGGCGTCGGCCGCCTCCGCCGGGGCGCCGCACTTGGGGCAGATGCCCTCCTGCGGGGGTGGCGCGTGCAGCCGCGTCCCGCAGCTCTCGCAGAAGTCGTCCTCCTCGGCGACGGTTTCGCCGCACGAGGGGCACAGGGTGGCAGTCGTCATGTCAGCGTCAGTGGGCGATACTCGTTGGCCTTGTCGATGAGGGCGATCTTCTCCGCCCGGGTGGGAGCGTAGCGGGCCAGCTCCCGGCATGCTCGCTCGAGGCCCCGCCGGATGTCGCGCTCGTCCAGCGCCGCGCCGCCGATCCTCACCGAGCCGTCCGGGGGGACCGACCCGCCGGTCACCATGGCGAGGGCGGACGTCAGGATCTCCCTCGTCAACCCGTAGCGGACCTCGGCGTCCACCTGGAGCTGCTCGATGGTCTGCGAGGCAGCGACGAGGTCCTGCAACGACGGCTTGGTCCCGTTGACGTCGGTGGACAGCACCCGGCACAGCGTCACCTGCGCCCGGGCGTGGGCACTGGAGGTCGCCGGGACGCCGGCCAGGGCTTTGGCCGCTCCCGCCCGGTCCCCGGTCCGCATGCGGCAGCGGGCCAGGCCGAACGCAGCGCTGGCCGAGGTCGGGTCACCCACCGCGACCCTGGCGTAGAACCCCCCCGCGCGCTGGGGATCGCCGTTCATCTCGAGCGCGCACGCCAGCGCCAGCTTCGGCGCCGGCTCGCCGGGAAGGTCCCCGTAGACAGCGTCGAACTCGTTCACCGCTGCCTGGTTGTAGCCGCTGGCGAGGGCCCGGATCCCGCGCCACCAGTGGATCCGCCAGTCGGCCGGATCCAGCTGGGTCATCCGGTCGAGGGTGTGGTCCACTTCGTCGAAGTCGCCGCCGAGCACGTACGCCTGGGCCAGGCGGAAGCCGACCTCCAGGCTGCGCGGGGCCCGCTCCAGGGCTGCGCTCGCCTGGTCCGGCGTCGCCCCGGTCAGGCTGGCGAGGAGGGCTGCCTGGGGGTCGGCGGGATCGACCGCCGGCACGGGCAGCGACTTCCAGTCCGGGGCGTCCGGGTTGGTGATCAGCTCCGGGCTGAACAGCTTGGACGGCGCCGGCTGGGCGGTCCCGCCGTCGAGGGCCGCCACCTCCCGGAGCACCCCCAGCAGCTGATCCCGCATGGCATCGGCGCTCTCGAACCGCTGCCCTGGGTCGGGGTGGGTGCTCTTGAGCAGGACCCGGTGGAACGACTCGTAGCGCCCGAAGACGGGAACGTCCTCTGCCCGGGGCAGGGTGGTCGCATAGCGCTTCGGGTCCTGGAACCCTCGGAAGTCGAAGGACAGCACGGCGAGCGCCCTGCCGACGGTGAACAGGTCCGAGGCGATCGACGCCCCCACCCCGGCCACCTCCGGCGCCTGGTAGCCGATGGTGCCGTAGAGGGCGCTCTGGGTGTCGTCCATGCCCCGGACGCCCCCGAGGTCGATCAGCTTCATCTGCTCCTCGGTCTGGATGGCGTTCTCCGGCTTGAAGTCGCAGAAGAGCAGGTCTTTGCTGTGCAGGTAGCCGAGGGCCGGGAGGATCTCGAGCATGTAGGCGATGGCCTGGGCGACGGGCACCGGCTCGCCGGTGTCGTCGGTGTACTGCTTGCGGACGTCCTTCAGCGACTTGCCGCCGATGTACTCCATGACGATGTAGCCGAGGCCCCCGTGCTCGACGAAGTTGTAGATCTTGACGATGTTGGGGTGCTCCACCTCGGCCAGGAATCGCCGCTCGGCGATCGCCGCCTCCATGGCGTCGGCGTCGCCCGCGTCGAGCAGGCCCTTCAGGACGACCCAGCGGTCCGAGACGTTGTGGTCCTTGGCAAGGTAGATCCAGCCGAGGCCTCCGTGGGCGATGCAGCCGGCGACCTCGTACTGGTGGGCCACAAGGTCGCCGGCCTTGAGCTTCGGGGCGAAGGAGTAGGGGTTGCCGCAGTGCGGGCAGAATCCCTCGGCCCTTGCCGCCTTCCCGGGCTTGGAGCGCCCGACCGCCTTGCCGCAGTTACCGCAGTAGCGCTTGGATTCCTCGACCTCCGGGTTGGCCAGGACGACGGTCGTCGGGTCCTTGTAGGGGACCGGCGGCACCTCGACCAGGCCCGCCCCCAGGTTGCCCCGGCGCGTCCGGCCCGAGCCCGTGCGGCGGGTTGACCCGCTTGCGGTCGTGGCGCGGGTGCCCCGGCTCATGGAAGCCGACGCCCGTACCGGCACCGAGGCGGGTCGGGTCGGCTGGGGGGTTGCGCTCGGGGCGGCCGCCTTCTCGGGTGCCATGCCGCAGGTGTTGCAGTACCCGTCTTCGATCTGCCCGGTGCAGCCGGGTCGCTGGCAGCGCATGGCTTCTCTTCCTCTCTCGAGACTCCCTACGGGGGTGAGGAACCTGGCGAAGACCCGGAGGAGCCGGGGTTGTTCAAGCCCTGCTGGTATGCACGGACCGCGGCCTCGGCCCCCGCGACGTCGCACGGTGCGGTGAACAGCAGGGCCTTGGCCCGCTCGTAGATCTGCGCCAGCACCACGTCCTCGGCGAGGCCCTTCGCCAGCGCCTTCGCATGGTAGGCGTCCAGGCGCCCCCGGAGCTCGTTGCGTGCCGCCAGCGGGTCCCGGACGCCGGACAGCGCCTTCGTGGCATCGTCGCGTAGCGCGGTGACCTGCTGGTCGAGGAGCCCGAGGAGCCGGGTCGCCTCCTGCCAGTTGCCGCGCCCCACCGAGGTGATGCTCTCGAGGTTCGTCCGCAGCCGGGCCAGCCGCTCCCCGAGGGCGGCGACGTCCCCGGCGCCGTTGGCGAGGCCCATGATCTTCTGGGAGGCCTCGGCACCAGCACCCTGGGCCTGCTCGATGAGGGCACCAATGGCGTCGAGCGTCCCTGCCGCGGCGCTCAGCCGGCCCGCCAGCTCGCCGCGGGCGGTGACGGCGCTGCGGAGCACCTGCTCGGCGGCCGCCACCTGGCGGGCGATCGCATCGATCCCATTCGGGCCGGACACGTCCGCCGCCAGGGGGTCGGCCCTCAGCTGGGTCCGAAGGGAGGCGATGCGTCTGCGGGTAGCGGCGATCTCGGCGGGGGGCTTGATCCCGCTGTTGCCTGCCGTCTGCGTGAGGCCCGTCAGGGTGGCGTCGAAGGTGTCGAGGCGGGGAAGCGCCGTCCACGCCGCCCCAACCCGGTCCACGACCGACACGATCTCCTGGAACATCGTGGCCATGGCCGTCTGGACCCAGCGGATCGAGGTCGTCCGCAATGTGGTGGTGAGGGTGCGGGCACCAGGGGTGGCGGGGTCGGGGGGGACGGCGACGGAGTCGCCAAGCAGCTGGGTGGTCAGCTCCTCGAGCTGCTCGCTCTTGAGGCGGGGCCTCGTCCCCCGGAGTGCGACGATCTCAGCGACCTTGTCCTTCAGGGCGCCGTAGTAGCCCCACAGCAGGGGGAGCTTGGGGGAGGCGGCTGCCCATTCCGCCGCCGTGCGCCCCGACAGCGTCGCCGAGGCGAGGAGCTTGAGGGTGATGTCCCCGTCCAGGCCCGCAAGGCTGGAGCCGGTCGTGTCGATCTCGGCTCTGAGGCTGAGGATGCGAGCATCGATGTCTTCAAGCGACAGGCTCATGCTGCCCCAAGAATACCGTCGAGCCCAGCCCTCCCACGCCCAGGCCGGTGGGGCTACCGATCCCCCCGGGTGTTGTGGCGGTTCATGGCCCGGTCCAGGCCCTCGTGGATGATCGACAGCGTGGCGTCGCCGGCCTCCTCCTCCTCCTGGCGGAGCGCCGCTGCGGCGCCCTTCGGCAGCCGGTCGAGGACCCAGTTGACCGTCTCGCCCCCCTGCCCGGGCTTGCCGACCCCGATGCGGACCCGGTAGAAGTCCTTCGTCCCAAGTGACCCGACAATGGAGTCGAGGCCATGGTGGCCAGCCGTACCCCCGCCTTTCTTGAGGCGCAGCTGGCCAACCGGCAGGTCCAGCTCGTCGTGCACCACGATCAGGTGGTCGGCGTCGATCTTGTGCCAGCGGGCGAGGGGCGCCACGGCCTGGCCGCTGTCGTTCATGAACGTCGTGGGGAAGGCGATCTTCAGGGGGACGCCGTCGGTACGGGCATCGGCGACGAGCGCACGGAACTTGGATCTTCCCAGCTTCGTCCCGAGCCGGGCGGCGAGGGATGCCACGGCACGGGCGCCGGCGTTGTGCCGGCTCTGCTCGTAGTCCCGGCCCGGATTGCCGAGACCCACGACGAGCCAGGGCGTATCCGTCACGAGAACCGCCTGAATCGGTAGCCGGTGAAGGTGCCGGGGCTAGCCGGCCGTTTCTGCTTCACCTTCAGCCGCAGCCTCGAGGCCCTCGGCTGCCCGGACGGCCTGCGGCTCCACCACGGAGAGGATGATCTCCTCGGGATCGGAGACGATGTCGACGCCCGGCGGCGGGGTGACGTCCGCCACCCGGAGGTGGTCGCCCATGCCGAGGTCGGTGATGTCCGCCTCGATGTGCGACGGGATGTCGGTGGGAAGGGCCTCGACGCGCAGCTCCCACATGTGGTGCTCGATGACACCGCCCTCCCGGACCCCCCGGCTCTCACCGGTGATGTGGACAGGAACGTCCGCGTGGGTCTTTACGTCGCGGTCGGTGTTGACGAAGTCGATGTGAAGGAGGGTGCCCCGCACCGGGTGGCGTTGGACCTCCCGCACCATGGTCAGGTACCGGCGGCCCCCTTCGATCTCAAGGTTGACGAGGACGTTGGCCCCGGCCTCGGTGTGCAGGGCGTGGCCGAACTGCTTGGAGTCGACCGCCAGCGGGGTCGGGTCCATGCCCCGGCCGTAGAGGATCGCCGGGACGCGGCCCGCCATGCGGGTCTGCCGGGCAGAGCCCTTGCCGGTCGAGGAGCGCGGCTGAGCGCGGAGGGTGACTTCCATGGGAGCCAGAGTATCGCAGAAGTTGGCGCCCGGCGTGAGGGGCCCGAGCGGGCCCCAACCGGCCTGCCGGGTTCTTAGGCCGGCGTGCCCTCCGGGTCCCGGGGCGGCTTGCGCCGGCGGGGACCCCGCTTGCGGATCTCCGGCGGGATCGCCTCCTGGTTCTCGCCCTGGAAGATCTCCGACACCGACTCGTCCTGGAAGACCGCAGCGATCGTCGAGGCCACGATGGGGGCGATCGACACGACCTTCACCTTGTCGGGCAGGACGTCGGGCAGCGGCATCGAGTTGGTGACGATGACCTGGGCGAGAGGTGAGTCGATGATCCGCTGGATGGCGTCGCCGGAGAACACGGCGTGGGTGGCGGCTGCGATCACCTCGCTGGCGCCCTGGCGGATGAGGTGGTTCACGGCCGAGGTCAGTGTCCCTGCGGTGTCAATCATGTCGTCGACGACGAGGCAGCGCTTGCCGGCGACGTCACCGACGACGTCCAGGACCTCGGCGGCGGCGGCCCCCTTGCCGTCGGCCATGCGTCGCTTGCGCATGAGGGCGAGGGGGGCGTCCAGGTGCACCGCGTACTTCTCCGCCACACGGACGCGCCCGGCGTCGGGGGCGACGACCACGATGTTGTCGCGGTGGTGCTCCTCCACGTAGTCGGCCAGGATCGGCAGCGCGGTCAGGTGGTCGACGGGGATGTCGAAGAAGCCCTGGATCTGGCCGGAGTGCAGGTCGACGGACAGCACCCGGTCGGCCCCCGCCACCTGCAGCAGGTCGGCGATGAGGCGGGCCGAGATCGGCTCCCGGGCGAGGCTCTTTCGGTCCTGCCGGGCGTACCCGAAGAACGGGATGACCGCATTGATGCGCTTGGCGCTGGCCCGCTTCAGGGCGTCGATCATGATGAGCTGCTCCATGATCATCTCGTTCACGGGGGCGCTGTGGGTCTGGATGACGAAGGCGTCGGTGCCCCGGGCCGACTCGTGGAACCGGACGTAGATCTCGCCCGAGGCGAAGCGGTTGATGGTGACCTCGCCGAGCGCCATGCCCAGGTGGTTGGCGATCTCCTGGGCCAGCGGCAGGTTCGAGGTCCCCGAGTAGATGGTGGCCCGCTTTTTGATGCCAATTTCCATGTCTCCCCCTTGTTGAAGAGTCCTTCCCCAGACTCCGTACGCCATGCGATGCATCAGTGCCCCGCCGCCCCCGCTTTGGGTCGGGGCTTGCGCTTGCGAATGGGCCGAGCCGGAGCCCCGACCACCACCGTGGAGGGCTCCACATCTTTCGTGACGACCGAGCCGGCGCCGGTGATGGCATCTTCGCCCACCACGACGGGTGCCACCAGCATTGTGTCCGATCCGAGCAGGACGCCGTCGCCAATCCGGGTCCTCGACTTGACGCCGATCTCCCCGTCGTAGTTGCAGGTGATCGATCCCGCCCCGACGTTGACGCCGTCGCCGATCTCGGCGTCGCCCATGTACGAGAGGTGCGGCACCTTCGACCCCTCGCCGACGGTGGTCGCCTTCATCTCGACGAAGGACCCCGCCTTTGATTTGGCCTTCAGCCGGGTCCCGGGCCGCAGCGAGGTGAACGGGCCGACCTGCGCCCCCGGACCGACCTCGACCCCCTTCACCACGGCGAAGGTGACCTCTGCCCCGTCGGCGATGGTCGAGTCCGCGATGCGGGTCGACGGCCCGATGACGCACCCGCTGCCGACCGTCGTGGCCCCCTCCAGGAATGTGAGGGGTCTGATGACTGTGTCGGGGCCGATGGTCACACCGGCGTCGACGTAGGTGACGGCAGGGTCCTCGATGGTGACGCCCGCCGCCATGAGTTCCTCCAGCTTGCGCTGGCGCAACAGGCGGGCGGCCTCGGCAAGCTGGCTTCGGTCGTTGACCCCGAGGATCTCGGTCCGGTCGCCCAGCAGGGTCTCGACCCGAGCGCCCGTCGCCGCCAGGAGTGGCACGACGTCGGGCAGGTAGTACTCGCCCTGTGCGTTGTCGGTGGTCACCTCGGCGAGCGCCTCGAACAGCGGGGCCCGCTCGAAGCACCAGAAGCCCGTCGAGACCTCCCGCACCATCGCCTCGTCGGGCGAGGCATCGGCCTCCTCGACGATCCGCAGGGCGTCCCCTCCCCGGATGATCCGGCCGTACCCGGTGGGATCGGCCATGAGCGCCGTCAGGAGGGTGACGGTGGCCTCCGACTTGTGGTGCTCGTCCACGAGGGCAGCCAGGGTGGCGGTGGTGATCAGCGGCGAGTCGCCCGAGACCACGACGACCCGGCCGTCGAAGTCCTCCAGGGCTCCCCTCGCGGCAGCGACGGCGTCGCCGGTGCCCCGGGGCTCGGGCTGCTCGACGAAGATTGCGGCGGGGTAGCGGGCTGTGACCGCCTCCATGACTTGGGTTCGGCCGTGCCCCACGACCACGATGAGCCGCTCCAGCCCCGCGAGGCCGCTGGCCGCCCGCAGCACGTGGCCGATCAGCGGCTCCCCGGCGGCGGGGTGGAGGACCTTCGGTGTCGAGGCCGAGCGGAACCGCTTGCCGAACCCTGCGGCGAGGACGACGACGGCGATCCTGTTCGGTGGCGGCATCCGCCTAGCTTACGGGATAGGCGAGGGTGTCTCGGCCACGCCCGCACTGCTCCGGCGAGACGAATCGGACGTCTACCTGAAGAGCCAAAATCTTCCGTGCTGCCATTACACCACGCCGGAAACTTCGCAGAGTCTAGTTTGCCGCGCGCCCCATGGAACCGCCGACGTTCAGTCCCTCGCCACGTTCCGTGGCGGCGATTCGGCCGCGGCGATGCCCCGCTGACATTCTTTGAGTACCAGGTGTTGTTGTACGACGTCTCATACTCACAGAATGTTCCGCCCCGGCGGGAAATCGGACGAGTTGGTCCCAGCGTTTGCGATCAGGCCCCGGAACGACCACTGTCCGTGACGAAGACCCAACGCGCGCCCCGGCCGCTGCGGGCAGTCAGGCTCGCCGGCTCAGCACTTCGGCCCCCGCATCGGCGCTCGCTACGAGCTCGACCCGGGGGAAGGTCGCCTCGGCCCGCCGGAGGACCTCCTCGGCGTGCGCCTCGTTGCGGCAGAGCCCGGCGATCGTCGGCCCGCTGCCGCTGAGGATCGCCCCGACGGCGCCCGCCTTCAGCATCGCCGCCTTCAGCTCGGCCAGCCCCGGGGCCAGGTCGAAGGCCGGGGCCTCGAGGTCGTTGCGCAACGCGGCGGCGATCTCCTTTGGATGCCCGCTCACTAGGGCCTTGGCCAGGCGGATGGGTCGCTCCGGCCGTCCCGGGGGCGCGGGCGAGATCTCGTCGAAGCGCTTGTACACCTCCGCCGTGCCGAGCGGGAAGTCCGAGATCCCGAGGACCCACCAGAGGCGGTGCGGGCAGGCCATCGGCGACACGAGATTGCCCCATCCCTCCACCAGGGCCGTGCCACCCCGCAGGCAGAAGGTGACGTCGGAGCCGACCCGCCGGCACATCGCCTCCAGCCGCTCGCGGCCCGCCGCCCCCTCGTTGAGGTCGGCTGCCCCCAGCAACGCCGCGGCCGCGTCGGCGCTGCCGCCGGCCAGGCCCGCCCCGAGCGGGATGACCTTGGTGACCTCCGCCGCGAGGGGCCGGGCGTCCGGGACCTCGGCGGCAAAGAGCGCGAGGGCCTGCTCCACGAGGTCGGGGGGCTCCGGGAGGTCGCCCTCGAAGCCGCGCCCCCGTGCAAAGGCAACGGAGATCGCCGGTGCGGGCCTGAGGACCAGGGTGTCGGCCAGGTCCACCGACTGCATCGTGGAGGAAAGCTCGTGGTAGCCGTTGTCCCGTCGCTGCCCGACGGCGAGGTGCAGGTTGATCTTCGCGGGGGCCAGGACCTCGACCACCTCGGTGGCCACCTCCAGGCCGGGTGCCCGTCCCTCGATGGCCGTCATGCCAGGGCCTCTGTCAGGCGAGCGAACGCCTCCAGCCCGAACGTCTCCGCCCTCGCCCCCGGGTCGAGCTCCGCAGCGGCCAGGGCCTTCTCGACCTCACCGGTGGGCAGCTCCAGCACGGAGGACAAGGAGTTGCGCACGGTTTTCCGGCGCTGGGCGAAGGCGGCGTGCACCACCCTCATCAGCGGTTCGGGCGCCACCGGCACCGGCGCTGGGCGGCGCGTCAGGCGGACGAGCACCGACTCGACGGTGGGGACGGGCCAGAACACCGTGGCCGGGATCCGGCCGAGCAGGCGGGCCGAACAGTGGTAGGCCACCAGCACGCTGACGCCCCCGTACGCCTTGGAGCCCGGGGGGGCGATGAGGCGTTCGCCCACCTCCCGCTGCACCATGACGACGAAGTCACCGATCGCCGGGCAGCCCGACAGGAGGCTCGCCAGCAACGGTGTGGCGATGTTGTAGGGAAGGTTTGACACGAGGCGGTGCTCCCGCCCGCCCAGCAGGCCCGGGAAGTCCAGCTCCATGGCGTCGCCGCCGACGATCTCGACGTTCACCAGACCACCGACGACCTCGCCGAGCGCGGGCAGGATGCGGCGGTCGACCTCAACGGCGGTGACCGAGGCTGCGTGCTGCGCCAGGGCCAGCGTCAGGGCGCCGACCCCGGCCCCCACCTCGACCACCCGGTCCTCGGGACCCACCTCGGCGAGGCGCACGATGCGGCGGATGGTGTTGGGGTCGATGACGAAGTTCTGCCCGAGCGCCTTGGACGGCCGGAAGCCGTGGCGACGGGCGAGATCCCGGATCTGCGTCGCGGTGAGGAGGGTTGGTTGCGGCATGGACCCCACGATACGTGAGGGGGGTCCAGGGGGGAGTAGCAGCCCGGCGGAGCGCAGCGGAGCCGGATGAGCTGCGAATCCCCCCTGGCTCCTATGCGGGGCTCGTGGGACGCTCCGAAGGAGCGGGCCACGAGAGGAAAAGCAGGCTACGACGACCGCGCTACCGCTACCGCGCTACCACTGCAGCGTGACGGACACGATCCCCGAGCCCAAGGCGCCGATCTGGGCGAAGGCGGTGGGGGAGAGGTCGATGACCCGGTCACTGCCGGCGAAGGGACCGCGGTCCCTGATCACAACATTGACCGAACGACCGTTGGCGGTGTTGGTCACCTTGACGACGGTCCCGAAGGGCAGGGTCGGGCTGGCGCTCGAGAGGCCCCCGATCCCGTACCAACTCGCCAGGCCCGACTGGGAGTCGCCGTGGCTGACGAACGTGGGCTCATACGTGCCGATGAGCTTGACCTCGTCCCTGGGGGCACGGACGACTTGGGTGGCCGACAGGACGGTGCTGACCAGCTGCCCGTCATGGTACGTCTTGCGGAAGATCTTCTGCGTCAGCCCGTTCAGGCCCGACTGCGACGAGGCCACGACGCCGAGCTCGATCTTGTCCGAGCGCTTGACCGTCTGCTTGAACGGCACCTCGATGTTCTGGCGCTCGGTGGTCTGGGTGACCCGGACGATCTTGACGACGGCGATGCCCGCCAGGGAGGCCGTGAGCGGCGGGACGACCTTGTCGAGCGTGCCGACCCGGAGGCCCATCCGTTGCAGGAGGTCGCCTACCGTGGAGGCGGTGGAGGACAACGTGGCGGATTTGCCGTCATGGATGACGACGACGGTGGTCGAGACGCTGGGGTCGGCCGTCACCGTGCCGGGAGCGGAGGCGGTTGCGGCCACCACCGGGGTGTCGGTGAGGTTGACGCTGGCGGGGCCGGCGGCGGCCTGGAGGGCGTCGGGGGCCTGGACGGACTGGGCTTGGACCTGATTTTGGACGCGTGGATTCGCACCGACGGTGCCCCCCATTCGAACCAGGGCAGCGGATGCGGCTGGAGCCGAGGTCGCAATGCTCCAAGCCGGTCCTCTGTCGGCGAGG
>DASPZW010000029.1:0-11706 GCA_035636055.1 Actinomycetota bacterium | reverse complement strand
GCGAGCAGTAGAGGTGGGAGACGCCAAGCTCCGTCAGGTATCCCACCAACGATGCAGCCTCGTCGAACCCGAATCCCGGCCGGAGCTGGACCCGGTACGTGCCGACGAGATCAGTCACGCTGCAGCAGCACCTGGGAGCGGGCCTTCACCTTGATCTCCTCCCCGGCTCCGTAGATGAGCCCCTCCGCGTCGAAGCCCCCACCCGGCTCCGCGGTGTCGAAGACGACGGTCCACGACCTTCCCCACTCCTCGGTGGGGACGACGAAGGCCAGCGGCTCGTAGTGGGCGTGCACCAGCCAGAGGAAGGTGGCGTCGGACACGGGCTCCCCGCGCTGATCCGGCTCGGCCATCGCCTCGCCGTTGAGGAAGACGGTGATGGACCGGGCGTGGCCCTGCTCCCAGTCTTCCTCGGTCATCTCCGAGCCCTCGGGCGTGAACCAGGCGATGTCTCGCTCGGCGCTGCCCCGGATCGGCCGGCCCTGGAACCAGCGGCGGCGACGGAAGATCGGGTGGGCCATCCGGAACTCGATGAGCCGCCGGGTGAACTCGACCTGTTCGGCATGTTGCTCGGCGAGCTCCCAGTGGTACCACGAGATCTCGTTGTCCTGGCAGTAGGCATTGTTGTTGCCGTTCTGGGTCCTTGCCATCTCGTCGCCGCCGAGCAGCATCGGGATCCCCTGGGAGAGCATCAGCGTGGCGAGGAAGTTGCGCATCTGGGTTGCCCGCAACGCCAGGATGTCCGGGTCGTCGGTCGGGCCCTCGACCCCACAGTTCCATGACCGGTTGTCGTCGGTCCCGTCGCGGTTGTCCTCGCCGTTGGCCTCGTTGTGCTTCTCGTTGTACGAGACGAGGTCGGCCAGGGTGAAGCCGTCGTGGGCGGTGACGAAATTGACACTGGCATAGGGCCGGCGGCCGCTCCACTCGTAGAGGTCGGAGCTGCCGGTGATGCGGGCACCGAACTCCCCGAGGGTCTGGTCCTGGCCCCGCCAGAAGTCCCGGATGCAGTCCCGGTACTTGCCGTTCCACTCCGACCACAAGGTGGGGAAGTTGCCGACCTGGTAGCCGCCCTCCCCGACGTCCCAGGGCTCGGCGATGAGCTTGACCTGGCTGACGACGGGGTCCTGCTGGATGAGGTCGAAGAACGCAGAGAGGCGGTCGACGTCGTGCAGCTCCCGGGCGAGGGTCGCGGCGAGGTCGAACCGGAATCCGTCGACGTGCATCTCGGTCACCCAGTACCGCAGGCTGTCCATGATGAGTTGCAGCACCGAGGGGTGGCGCATGTTGAGGCTGTTGCCGGTCCCGGTGTAGTCCTTGTAGAAGCGCCGGTCCTCGGGCACGAGCCGGTAGTAGGCGGCGTTGTCGATTCCCCGGAACGACAGCATCGGGCCCAGGTGGTTGCCCTCGGCGGTGTGGTTGTAGACCACGTCGAGGATCACCTCGATGCCCGCCTCGTGCAGGGTCTTCACCATGAACTTGAACTCCTGGACCTGCTCGCCGTCCTGGCCCCCGGCGCTGTACTCGCTGTGGGGAGCGAAGTAGCCGATCGAGTTGTAGCCCCAGTAGTTGCGCACCCCCTTCTCGGCGAGGTGGCTGTCGTGGATGAACTGGTGCACGGGCAGCAGTTCGACGGCGCTGACGCCGAGGCGGCGCAGGTAGTCGACCACCGCGGGAGTGGCGAGGCCGGCGTACGTCCCCCGGAACTCTTCCGGGACCCCCGCGTGCAGCTTCGTCAGGCCCTTGACGTGTGTCTCGTAGACCACGGTGTCGTGCCAGCGGTGGCGGGGGGGGCGGTCGGTGGACCAGTCGAAGAAGGGGTTGATCACCACGGACTTGGGCATGAAGGGGGCGTTGTCGGTCTCCTCCACCACGTCGTCGCTCTCGCCGAGGCGGTAGGGGAACACCGCGGGGTCCCACGTCACCTCGCCGTCGATCGACCTGGCGTACGGGTCGAGCAGCAGCTTCGAAGGGTTGCAGCGGTGCCCCTCGCTGGGGTTGTAGGGGCCGTGGACCCGGTAGCCGTACCGTTGGCCGGGGCGGACGGTGGGAAGGTAGCCGTGCCACCAGAACCCCGTCTTCTCGGGGAGCCGGATGCAGGTCTCCCGGCCGTCCTCGCCGAACAGGCAGAGGTCGACGCGCTCCGCCACCTCGGAGAAGATCGAGAAGTTGGTCCCCGCTCCGTCGAAGGATGCCCCGAGCGGGAGAGCCTGCCCCGGCCAGACGGTCACAGCGCTCATTGTGCCACTTCGCCTTCGTTCACCCGATCCCCCCTACCGCTGCTGCCAGGCCGATGCTGCCAGACCGATGCTGCCAGGCCGATGCTGCCAGGCCCTGCCGACTCTTACATACCCAGACGGAACTTCACCCGCCCATCACCACGACTTCACACGGGTTTCACACGGCGAACCGTATCTCCTTGTGGAGGCGCTGCGCTTCCGTTGTAGAGAGCGTCACAACCAGGAGGCTTAACCGATGATCACGAGCAGCAGGATGTGGAAAGCGGGAACCGGCTTGGTCCTCGTGGGTGCACTTGCGGCCGCATGCACACCCGGCAACCGAACCGTCGTTCGCGGCTCCACCGGCTCCACCGGCGCCACCCCGGTACCGGTGACGGTCCAACCGGTGACGGTCCAACCGGCGGTCCAACCGGTCGTTCCGGCAGAAGGACCCACGCAGGACCCGCAGGTGACGGCCGACAGCCAGGCCGCCGACCAGACCCTGAGCCAGATCGAGAGCGACCTCCCGACGATGGACCAGGCCACCAACTCGGGAGAGAACGACGTCCCGAGCAAGTGACGGATCACCCACGAAGCAGTTTGGAGAAGAGGAGGCACCAATGAAGACGCACAGCATGGCCACCCGGATCGGGGCCCTCGTCGTCGCTGGGGGCTTGGTCCTCGGCTTCGGCAGCGCCGCACTCGCAGCCGGGAGCCCCACCTCGACGGTCACACCCGGTGCCCCGCGGGCCGTCAAGACGCTCGACACCCTGAAGCAGGCCTGCGAGGGGGCGATCGACCGGCGCCTCACCTCGCTCGGTGAACTGCAGGGCACCGTGTCGAACAACACCTACCTGACCGCAGGCCACAAGGCGACGCTGCTTGGCGAGATCACCGCCGAGAACGAGGGGCTCGCAGCCCTGCGGGTCAAGATCGCCGGCGACACCGACCGGGCCACCCTGGTGGCGGACTGCAAGAGCATCGTCGAGCACTACCGGGTGTACTTGCTCATGCTCCCCAAGGCCCACCTGATGATCGCCAGCGACGCCTCGGTGACGATCGGCCAGAAGCTGACCGATCTCGCCACCAAGCTGCAGGCAGCGATCGACAAGGCCAAGGGTGCGGGCAAGGACGTCGGCGACGCCCAGCGGGACCTCAACAACCTGAAGGCCGCGACCAGCGCGGGTGTCGGCGCCGCCGCACCGGTGCCGACGCTGCTGAACTTCGCCCTGCCGCTCAACCCCTCCGACTTCGAGGCAGACGAGCAGAACGTCAAGAGCGCCCGGACGGACATGGGCACGGCACACACCAACTTCGTACAGGCCCGCAGCGACGCCAGGCAGGTCATCGCCGACCTCAAGGCCCTGAAGACCCCGAAGCCGGTCACCCCGACCGCCACGGCCAGCAGCTAGTCACCTCATTTCCACGCTACCGGCGCCGCCTGGAGGCGGCGCCGGTAGCGCGTCCGGCCCCCCTAGAATAGCCGCCACATGCTCGCCGCCCTGGCAGTCCGCACCGACCCAGCCGACCCCCTCGCCGGCCTCGCCATCGCCGAGAGGGACAAGCCCGAGCCGCCCCAGGGGTGGGAGGCCGTCCGGGTGGTCGCCGCCGCCCTCAACTACCACGACCTCTTCACCCTCCAAGGCGTCGGCGTCGACCCGGGCCGGCTGCCGATCGTGCTCGGCTGCGACGCCGCGGGGATCGCCGAGGACGGCCGGGAGGTCATCGTCCATGCGGTGATCAGCTCCGAGTCCGGGGCAGGCGAGACCCTCGCCCCCGATTTCTCCCTCCTCTCCGAACGCTACGACGGGACGATGGCGGGCTGGGTGGCGGTCCCCCGGTGCAACCTCGTCGGCAAACCGCCCGATCTCTCCTTCGAGGAAGCGGCCTGCCTGCCGACCGCCTGGCTGACCGCCTACCGGGCCCTGTTCATCCAGGCCGGCATCCGCCCCGGCGACACCGTGCTCGTCCAGGGCGCCGGCGGCGGCGTGGCGACCGCGGCGACGCTCCTCGGCCGGGCCGGTGGCTTCCGGGTCTGGGTGACGAGCCGGTCCGAGCCCAAGCGCGCCCGGGCTCTCGAGATCGGCGCCCACGGCGCCTTCGCGAGCGGCGCCCGGCTGCCCGACCGGGTCAACGCCGTCATCGACACGGTGGGCGAAGCCACCTGGTCCCACTCCCTCAAGTCGCTGGTCCCAGGGGGGACGCTCGTGAGCATCGGGGCGACGAGCGGGGCCGAGCCGCCCGCCGACCTCAAACGGATCTTCTACCGCCAGCTTCGGGTGATCGGCTCGACGATGGGCACGCGCGACGAGCTTGCGGCGATGGTCAAGATGCTGGCCGTCACCGGTGTCCGTCCGGTCATCGACAGTGTCCTTCCCCTCGAGGACGCCGCGGAAGGGTTTCGGCGCATGGCTTCCGGGCAGCTTTTCGGAAAGGTCATCCTCCGCCCGTAGGGTGTCGGGGGGTCCGTATCTTGTTATAGTTCCCCCAAATTCATAGCCAGCTGGCAGCGGGAGGAGGTGACAGCAGGTGTTCGCAGACACGCTCGTAAACGGGCCGTTCTTCATCATCCTGGTGGTCGTGGGAGTCATTGCGACCTTCGGGTTTGCCTTCTTCCACAGCAAGGACTAGCACCAAGGAGAACTGCTCCCGTAGCACTGGCACCTGCCTTTCCCTCGAGTTCAGGTGGGGTCGATACCTCCTTCCGGCCCCACCCTTCGAGGTTTGTTCTGTGCAGCCTGACCCCTTCCCTGATCGTCTGATCGTGCCTGACCTGGGCCTCTTCCCCCTCGAGTTGGTGCTCATCCCCGGCGAGCGCGTCCCGTTGCACATCTTCGAAGCCCGCTACCGCGAGCTGATCGGGGAGTGCCTCGACAACTTCAGCGAGTTCGGGCTCATCTACCGGCAGGGCGTCGCCCTGAGCCCCGTGGGGACCCGGGCACGCGTCGAAGCGGTGCTCGAGCGCTTCCCGGACGGACGGTTCAACGTCGTCGTTGCCGGGACCACCCGGTTCCGCCTCGTCGAGGAGACCGAGGGCAGGTCGTTCATCACGGCCCGGGTCGGCGACCTCGAAGATCTCCCGGATCCCCCCACCGACCAGGACGTCGCCGACTGCCTTGCCGCCTTCGCCGAGACGCAGGTGGGGGCCGACCTCCCCGACCTGGAGGGGGCGCCCGAGGGCCTCGCCTTCGCCATCGCTGCCGGCGCCGCGTTGCCGAACGAGGTGAAGCAGGAACTGCTGGAGATGCTCTCCGAGCGAGACCGCGTCCGGCGGCTCACCGAGGCCCTGACGGGGCCACCGGGGGAGGAGATCCGTGCCCGGGAGATCGAGCGCCGGGCGTCGGGCAACGGCAAGGTCGACCACCCCTAACCCCGACGCGTGGACCAGCCCCATTCCCTAGGGGACCCCGGTCATCCCTTCACAAGGGCCGACCCCTCGGACGACGCTCTCTTCTACGCCGAGGAGCGCAAAGTGGTCCACCTCGAGCCGGGGGCCATCGAGGCACTCCGGGCCTTCTATGGCCGCCTCCTGCTTCCGGGTGACGCCGTTCTCGACCTCATGTCGTCCTGGCGCTCGCATCTGCCGGCCGGCCTGGGCCACGTCACCGGCCTCGGCCTGAACGCCGCCGAGATGGCCGACAACCCGCAACTGGACGAGTACGTCGTCCACGACCTGAATCGGGTCCCCCGCCTCCCGTTCCCCGACGCCTCGTTCGACGCCGTCGTCTGCGCGGTCAGCGTCCAGTACCTCGTCCGGGCGTGGGACGTCTTCGCCGACGTCCGCCGGGTCGTGCGAGCGGGTGGGCCCCTCGTGGTGTCGTTCTCGAACCGCTGCTTCCCGACCAAGGCTGTGGCGATCTGGCTGCTGGGCAGCGACGAGGAGCACGTGATGCTGGTCCGCTCCTATCTGGAGGCGGCCGGGTACGGGGAGATCCACGCCGAGGTCCCGCCCTCCCCCGACGACCCCCTCTTCGTGGTCTGGGGCCGTTAACCGCCCCCCCTCCGCCGATGTCCGACCTTCTTTGGGTGAATAAACATCATATTGATGTTTAATAGCCCAAAGAAGGTTCTGGCCCCTCGACCTCTTGATTTGCCCCTTCCTGGATCTTGGCTGCGACACATCGCGAGAACTGCTTCGTGAGGACGCTCAGCACGATGCCGGTCACGGCACGGCCGTAATTGGCAAGGCCCCCGAAGGCTTCGATGTCATGGGTAACGCTGACGACCGTCCCGTCGCCGGAAGCCAAAGTTGAGGTCATCGTGTCTCGCACCTTCCCAGCCACCCCCTCGTTGGCTGCCTCGGCCGGACAACGACTCGGTGCGACTCCTCGTCGTGTTCGATGACGGTTACCACGCCGCCACACCTCAGCTTCAATACCCAGAGGCGTATCGTCAGTTGTCCCTTCGCTTGGCGCTCGTTTACAATCTCGGTGAGCGCGGCACCCGGGACGCAGGCCGCGACGCGAGTGAAGTCCTGAAGCAACTCCCAAGACTGTTCGATCGGGAAGGGCAGCTCGAACCCGGTCTCGATCAGCATCGGGGCGAGCCGGGGAACCGTGAGATCGATGAAACGCGATCCCTGATCGAATTCAGCATGATTCCGCCCCCTGGGACGTGACGACGAGCGAGGCGATGGGAACTCGCGCAATCGAGTGGTTCTTGGGATCGAAGAAGACCCCGACACCGCCCCCTTCCCCCAGGTAGAGCACGCAGTGGCTTGGGAGGGGCGCGACGCCAGCCGGCTGTGGTCCCAGCCACGCAATGTGGGAGGGTTCCGCTCGCAGCGCTAGGACGGGGCTGCCCAGCACGCTGACGGCGTGGACGGCACGGCCCTCGTACGCCCGGCTGGCTTCGAAGTCTGTGCGGACCAGCAGCATGCACCAGCCCACCAGCATGTCGACCACAACGAAGACAACGACCCAGACCGGCAGCCTTCGGACGACGGATTTCAGATCGCAGCGCTTCTGCCACGCTATCCCAGCGACGAGGGTGGAGCTGCTGAGAAGGAGGGCCGCGATCGGGGTCGTCGCCGTAGGACGTACGGGCCAGACGAAGAGAACGTCGTGGCCAAAACCACGTAGGTGAGGAGCAAGGTGGTCTGGGTCCCGCTGAGGCGCAGACGATGGCTCCTCCGCCGGGCGCAGACCAGCATGATGAGGGCGATCACGAATGGCAGGGCGACCAGTATGGTCAAGGCAACACCCGCCGCGGAGAGCGCCAGCGTCTCCCCATATCCAAACCCCAGTTCGCTCGGCGAAGCGCCAAGCCGGTCATAGAACACGGCGTAGGCCTGCCGCAGCAGCCCGAAGACGGCAAGGCCGCACAGCGTCAGGATCGGCAACGCGTACTGAAGAGGCGACTCCCCGAGACTCTTGAGAAATCGGCTGACCAAATCGGGTGCGGCTGACGGGGTCTCGGTCGACAGCCCGTCCGCCGTAGCCAACGCGTTCGACGTGACTTCGGGCACGGCTTCCGAAGTTGTCAGGACACTGGCGTCCGTTGCCACGGTCAAGGCCCCCTGGAACTTCTCTACGGCTGAACGCAAGCGGCCTTCGGCCGACTTGCGGTGGTCACAGCAATTCTCATGAAAGGAGTGGTTGAGGGAAAGGGTGCTAGCACCGGTTTCAACGAGGGATGCCAGCATCCCTCGTTGCTTAGGCGAAACGCATCCGATTTGCGAGCTCCTCAGGGTCACTGCGTGTATGTGCATTCGCAGCAGACCCAGGAACGGAGCTCGACGGTGGATCCCGGCTACCTCCCACGCCAACGCTTTTAGACGGGTGGCGAAATGGGTAGGCCGGGGCGCTCGATCGGGGCCCGGCCCAGTTTGCCCCACTCGGTCCAGGAGCCGTCGTAAGTTGCGGACGTTGCCGTAGCCGAGCTGGTGGGTCACGACAAACCACGTGTGGCTCGAGCGCTCGCCGATGCGGCAGTAGGCGATGACATCCCGGCGGCCTCGGCCGGGTGACGGGCCTCGGCTTGAGCGCCGCCGAGGCCCCGCCCTTCCCCGGCTCTTCTCTGTGTTAATACCTGTAATTATTGCTGCTTTCCACACAAAGAAGCTTATCAGCCCTTCTAGACGTGCATTAGAGGGGTGGAGAGACGGGCAGACCCGGGCGCTCGATGGGGGCCCGGACCAAGTTGCCCCACTCGGTCCACGAGCCGTCGTAGTTGCGGACCTTGCTGTAGCCGAGCAGGTGGGTCAGGACGAACCACGTGTGGCTGGAGCGCTCGCCGATTCGGCAGTAGGCGATGACGTCGTCGTCGGACGACAGGCCCTGCTCCTGCTCGTAGATCGCCCGCAGTTGGTCGGTGGTCTTGAAGCTTCCGTCCTCGTTGGCTGCCCTCTTCCACGGCACGCTTGCGGCGCCGGGGATGTGGCCACCCCGCAGGGCACCCTCCTGCGGGTACTCGGGCATGTGGAGCTTGGTCCCGGCGTACTCCTCCGGCGACCGGACGTCGACGAGGTGCTCGCCCGCCTTGATGTGGGCCAGCACATCGTCCCGGAACGCCCGGATGGCCTCGTCGCTGCGCTCGACCACCGGGTAGTCCGCTGCCGGGCGGGACGGGGCCTCGTTGGTGATCGGCCGGCCCTCGGCGATCCACTTCGTCCGGCCGCCGTCGAGAAGCCGCACGTCCGGGTGACCGAACAGGCTGAACACCCACAGGGCGTAGGCGGCCCACCAGTTGAAGTTGTCCCCGTAGAAGACGACGGTGTCGTCGCGGCCGATCCCCTTCGCCGACAGCAGGCGGGCGTTGCCCTCGCCGTCGAGGTAGTCCCGGGCGACCTGGTCCTGCAGGTCCGTGTGCCAGTCGACCTTGACCGCACCCGGGATGTGGCCGGTCTCGTACAGGAGGACGTCCTCGTCCGACTCGACGATCACAAGGCCTGGGTCGTTGGCGTGCTCGGCCAGCCAGTCGGTGGTGACCAGACGGTCGGGCCCGGAGAAATGCAGTAAAACCGAGGAGAGGCGGCGCCGGGTATCTTGAACGTACCCACATGGCCACGCCACCCGCCCTCCAGAACATCGTCGACCTCTTCGCCGACGCTCCCTGTGAGCTGCGCCTGGAGGCCCTGCTGGAGTACTCCCGGGGCCTGCCCGCGCTGCCGCCCCGCCTGAAGGACAACCGCCAGGCGATGGAGCAGGTGGTGGAGTGCCAGACGCCGTTCTTCCTCGCCAGCGAGGTGGGAGAGGACCGCCGGATGCGCCTGTGGTTCGACGCCCCGCCGGAGGCCCCGACCACCAGGGGCTTCGCCGGCATCCTCGCCTCGGGCCTCAACGGCGCCACCCCTGAGGAGGTCCTCGAGACGCCCGACGACTTCTACGACGCCATGGGGCTGTCCGAGATCATCTCGTCGCTGCGCCTGCGGGGCATGGCGGCGATCCTCTTCCGGCTGAAGCGCCAGGTGCGCACGGCACTGGAGGCGGAGAGGGCCTGAGCGAGGGCGCAGCCCCCCGGACCGCCAAGGCCCCCGAGGGTCTCCGGCCCGCGGAAGCCCTGCTGCGGCGGACGGCCACGGGGCTGGGCGTGGCGCTCGGCACCGGCACGCTCGGCCTGCTCGGGGCCGCCTGGCACTGCGCGAACGAACTGCTGGAGCCTGCTCGCTCCGGCGACCCCTACACGCTCCGGGTCCTCGCCCTCGGCCCCGACACGATCACCCTGCCGGCGACCCCCGAGGCACGGGCACCCGGCCTCTGCATGCTCCAGTGGCCGGGGGGCTACGGGCTGCTCGGCGCCGAGGTCACGCCCGCGACCGGCGGGGTGCGCCGGGCGCTCACCGAACGGGCAGGCACCAGGCTGGCGGAGGGGATGCGGACCCGCACCAAGCGGCACGCCTACGAGGGCGACCCCCGGCGAGCCTTCGGGTTGGACTTCGAGGACATCGGCATCCCCACGCCGCTTGGGACGATGCCGGCCTGGGTCGTCCCCGCAGGGAGGCCCGGGGGCCCCTGGGCAGTCGTCGTGCACGGACGAGGCGGCACCCGGGCCGGGATGCTGCGCCTCGTGCCCGAGTTGCACCCGCTCGGGATCACGTCGCTCATCATCAGCTACCGCAACGACGCCGGCGCCCCGCCCGGCCCGGACGGCTTGTACCACCTGGGCGACTCGGAATGGCTCGACCTCGAGGCGGCGGTCCTCGAGGCGCAGACGCAGGGGGCGCGCGAGGTCATCGCCTTCGGCGACTCGATGGGCGGGGCGATCGTCATGCAGTTCCTGGAGCGCTCGCCCCTGTCGGCGTCGGTCAAAGCCGTGGTGCTCGACTCCCCGGTGCTGGACTGGACGCCGGTCCTCGCGCTAGCGGGCGAGCAGATCAGGCTCCCACCGATCGTCCTGGGACTCGCCAAGCGCCTCGCCTGCCTGCGCACCGGGATCCGGTGGGACCGCCTGGACCAGGTGGGCCGGGCGGGTGACCTTGCCGTGCCGGTGCTCATCATCCATGGCGACGCCGACGAGACGGTGCCGGCGTCCACGTCGGCCGCCTACGCCGCGGCCCGGCCCGACCTCGTGACCTACGTCCCGGTGCCCGGGGCCGCCCACGTCGAGGGCTGGATGTCCGACCAGCCGGCCTGCCGGGCCGCCCTCCGAGCATTCCTCGAACGGCTCGTCTGAAGCGGACGGCGGGACGCCGGCCAGGGCGTGCCCAGCCCTGTTCCGGTCACGGGGCCGGCGGCAGCCAGGTGAGGGCGTTGTTCCACCACAGGTAGCGCAGCAGGCGGGTCAACTCGTGGCGGCCCCGGTCGTCCGAGATCCCCAGGCTTGCCGCCATCTCCCCCACCGAGGTCGACCCGTCGGCCATGGCCAGCACTCGGTCCAGGCGCGGGTCCTCCGGCTTGGGGGCCAGCAGGAACGGCGACCCGGCGGCCACCGGCCTGGGGGTCGCCTCGAAGGAGTCACGGCTGCGCATCGCCATGTTCGTGCGGGTCCAGGCGGCGATCCGCAGCGGCCGGATGGCCCTGAGGAGGTTCCACGGGGCCTCCGGCGGCGGCCGCTGCACCCAGCGGGCCAGGGCCATGGGCAGGGGGCCTGCGGCCATGTAGTCGGGCGGCGCGTGCCCCGCAATGTCCCGGACCGCCACCACCGCGGTGTTGATCGACACCCGCACCCCGGAGTGGGCGCCACCGATGTGCAGGCCCCCGCCGGCGAGGCGGATCCCGTTCACGCCGCCGAGCAGGCGGGTGCGGAAATCCGGCCAGGCAACGAGGGCTGCCTGGATGGCCTCGGGGACGCTGGCGCCGTGGCGGATCATCGTGTCCGGGGTCGGCGACGCTATCGTCTGGGCGATCTCCTGCTCCGTGAGGACGCCGGATGCCGACAGCATCGCCAGGACCCGCGGGTCCACCTCGTGGCCGAGGCAGGGGATGAGCACGTCGCAGGCAACGGATCCGGCCTCGTCGCCCCCCTGGTAGGCGAGCAGGCCTTCCTCCAGCGCCAGGTCCGTCGCCCCTTCGACGATCCCGGACCCCGTGTCGGCCACGAGGGTCTCGAAGTG
>DASPZW010000028.1:0-7183 GCA_035636055.1 Actinomycetota bacterium | reverse complement strand
CAACCTGGCCGGCATCCTCCTGGTGGCGGTTGCCTGGGTGGCGGCCAGCGGCCACCCGTCGTTCGGCGCCCAGCTTCCCTTCGCCAACCTCGGCGTGGCGGGGGTCCTCCTCGCGGGCGCCGGCGACGTGGTCTACCTCCTGGGTACGAGGCGGCTGCTGCGTCGCCGGATGGCTCGGCTCGCGGCCGGCCTCGGCCGCACCCTCCCGAGGGATCGGGGGCCCGACCGGTGAGGAACTTCCTGCCATTCATCGTCGTCGGCGTCACCGCCGGCTCCGTCTACGGCCTTGCCGGGCTGGGCCTTGTCCTCACCTACCGGACCTCTGGGGTTTTCAACTTTGCGCACGGAGCCTTGGCCACCGCCGGTTCCTACGTCTTCTACGACCTCTGGACCAGGTATCACATTCCCTGGCCCCTCGCCGCGGCGATCTGTGTGCTCGGCCTGGGGGGTCTGTTCGGTGTGGGCTTGGAACGACTGTCCCGCCGGCTCGCCGGGGCCCCGGCGGTCGTCACGGTCGTGGCGACGATCGGGCTGCTGCTGGGGATCGAGGGGACCGTCGCCGTCCACTACGGTGCCGAGACCCAGTTGGTCAAGGGGTTCCTGCCCACGTCGACGTTCCGGCTGCCCGGGGTCAACGTCGGGTGGGACCAGGCGATCGTCGTGCTGGCGGGGGTCGCCGCCAGCGCCGGCCTAGCGTTGATGCTGGCCCGGACCCGCATCGGGACGGCGATGCGCGGCGTCGTCGACGACCCGTCCCTGCTGGAGATCACGGGCTTCGACGCGACGGCGGTGCGCCGGGCGGCATGGATCCTGGGCGGCGGGGTCGCCGTGCTCTCCGGCATCCTCATCGCACCCACGATCGGACTGAACCCGCTGCTGCTCAGCTACCTCGTCGTCCAGGCGTTCGCTGCTGCGGCGGTCGGCCGGTTTCGCAGCCTGCCGGCGACCTTCGGCGGCGGGTTGCTCATCGGCGTCGTCGCGGCGCTGGGGCAGAAGTTCACCTCGAACTTCCCCGTCCTGCTGGGGCTGCCTGCCAGCCTCCCGTTCCTCGTCCTGGCCGTCGTCCTCCTGGGCTCCCGCCAGGCAACGTTGCCGAGGGCAGGGATGGTAAGGCGCCCCCGCCTCGACCGGCTGACCCCCTTGCCCGCGGTCCCGACCGCAGTCCTCGGGGCCCTCGGCCTGGTCGTGGTCCTGGCGATCCCAAGTGTCATGGGGGCCAGGCTTCCCGTCTACACCTCCGCCGCGGCGTACGTCATCGTCTTCCTCTCCCTCGGGTTCCTCGTGAAGACCGCCGGCCAGGTGTCGCTGTGCCACGCCGCCCTCGTGGCCGTCGGGGCGGTTGCCTTCAGCCGCCTGGCCGCGGCGGGGGTCCCCTGGCCGGTGGCGCTGCTGTGTGCGGGGCTGGTCACGGTGCCTGTGGGAGCGCTGGTGTCGTTGCCGGCCATCCGGCTGTCCGGTGTCTACCTCGCCCTCGCCACCTTCGCCTTCGGGCTGCTCATGGAGAACCTCGTCTACCGCACGTTCCTCATGTTCGGATCGGAGGGGCACCGGCTCGCGCCCCGCCCCGACCTGCCCGGCCTTGCGCTCTCCTCCGACCGCGGGTACTACTTCCTTGCGGTCGCCATCGCGGGGGCCGTCGCCGTCGCCATCGGGCTCCTGCAACGCTCCCGGCTGGGCCGGCTCCTGGCGGCGCTGGCCGACTCCCCGACCGCCCTCGTTTCGTTCGGGGCGAGCGCGACCACGCTGCTGGTGCTGGTGTTCTGCTGCTCTGCTTTCTTCGCCGGCGTGGCCGGTGGCGTCCTGGCAGCGGGCAACCATGCGGCGGGTCCCGCGGGACTCGGGTCATTGCAGTCCCTGCTGTGGATCGCGGTGCTGGCGATCTCGGGCAACCGGCTGACCAGCTCGGCCATCGTCGCGGCCGTGCTGCTCGCCGTCGTGCCCTCCTATCTGCCGGAGGGCTGGCAGAACTTCCAGCCGGTCGCCTTCGGCGTCGTGGCGGTCGTCGCGGCGCTCCTCGCCGCAAAGGAGACCGACTGGGTGGCGGCCGTCAAGGCGGACCTGTCCCGGTCGCCGCGGCGGCACAGCCGCAGTCCCGGGCGGGCGAGGGTGACCGATCCCTGGCGCTCACCGGTGGCGAGCCGCCAGGAGGCTGCCCCGTGAAACACTGGCTTGATGGAGGGGGACATGACCTCGACGGGCTCGTGGTCGAGGATCTGACGGTGCGCTTCGGTGGTGTGCTCGCCGTCGACGGGCTGAGCCTCGCGTCGCCCCTCGGGATGATCACCGGTCTGATCGGGCCCAACGGGGCTGGGAAGTCGACGACGTTCGGTGCCTGCTCGGGCTTCGTGCGGCCGGCCAAGGGCCGGATTCGTTGCGGCGGTCTCGACGTGACCCACCTCCCGCCCTCGCAGCGGGCCCATGCCGGGATCGGCCGGACGTTCCAGCGCATCGAACTCTTCGACAGCCTCTCGGTCATCGAGAACGTGGCGCTGGGGCTCGAAGCCCGCCTGGCCGGCTCCTCACCGCTCACGGCCGTCCTGTCCCGCCGGGGCCAGGGATCCGCGGTCGCAGCCGCCGCCCGGGAGGCCCTGACCCGCTGCGGACTGTCGGGCATCGCCCAGGAGCGAGCCGGCGTTCTGTCCACGGGGCAGCGGCGCCTCGTGGAGTTCGCTCGCGCCCTCGCCGGAGGGTTCCGGATGCTGCTCCTGGACGAACCATCCTCCGGCCTCGATGGCAACGAGGTGGGCCACTTTGGCGACCTGCTCCGGGACGTCGTGCGGTCCGACGGCCTCGGCGTGCTCATCGTCGAGCACGACATGAGCCTGATCGCGGAGATCTGCGACCATGTCTACGTCCTCGACTACGGACGGCTGATCTTCTCGGGCACTCCTGGCGAGGCGCTTACGAGCGACGTCGTGCGCGCGGCCTACCTCGGCACCTCCCCGGTCGAACTCTCGGCAACGCCGGCTCCGGTGGGACGATGACGGTGCCCGCGACGGCGACGCCCATCCTGGAGCTGCGTGGGGTCGTGGCCGGCTACGGCGAGACGACCGTGCTGCGCGGCGTGTCCGCCGAGGTTGCTGCCGGTGGCGTCCTGGCCATTCTCGGTGCCAACGGGGCCGGCAAGAGCACGCTGCTGCGGGTGGCTTCGGGTGTCCTCCGGCCCTCGTCGGGCAGCGTGCTCGTCGATGGCGTGGACGTCACGCGGCGCAAGCCGGGGAGCCGGGTTCGGCTCGGTCTGTGCCACATCCCCGACCCCCGGGGCATCTTCCCAAGCCTGACGGTCCGGGAGAACCTGCTGCTCCAGGCGCCACGGCGGGGGGGCGCGGCGCGCGTCGGGCCGGTGCTCGCCACGTTCCCCCGCCTGGAGCAGCGGCTGGGCCAGGCGGCCGGCACGTTGAGCGGCGGTGAGCAGCAGATGCTGGCCGTGGCCCGTGCCTACGTGCAGCGTCCCCGGGTGGTCCTCCTCGACGAGGTGTCGATGGGGCTTGCACCCAACCTCGTGGACGAGATCTTCGGGTTCCTGCGGACGCTTGCCGAGCAGGGCGTTGCCCTCGTCATCGTGGAGCAGTTCGTCCACCGGGCCCTCGCCATGGCCGACCGTGTCCTCGTGCTGGCGCGTGGGCGAGTCGGCCTCAGCGCAGCCGCCGGCGTGGTGGGGGAGGCCGAGATCTTCGGGGCGTACGCCGGGGTGGCCGGCACCGGGGTGGCCGGCTCGAACGGCAACGGCGTGGCACGGGCAGAGCCCGCGCGCGGTGGGGCTCGTGGGGCTCGTGGGGCTCGTGGCTCACGCCGCTAGGGGCGGGGTGGGCAGCGGAGCCCGGTTGGGGGCCCGCTGGGGGCTGGCGGCGCTGGCCGCCTGCCTTGTGGCGACGGGGTGCGGGACGAGAGTGTCCGACGCCCGCGTGCGGACCGCCGCCGGCATCGCCGGTGTCGAGGTGGTGACCGAGTCTCCGTCGCCGGTGCCTGCCCCGTTGCCGGCAAGTGCCGCCGGGCCCACCGCGGGAGCCGCCACCGGCCAACCTCAGGAGAGCGCGCCGGCGCAAGCGGCACCGACCCATCAGGCCCCCACTGCCGGGGCCGCCGGCTCGGGGAGCCCTCCGGCTCAACCCGCGACCCCGGCGTCGCCCACCGCTGCGGCCGGGGGACCGGCGACGGGCTCGACCGTGGTCGTCGGAGCCATCGGCACGCTCTCGGGCCCGGTTGGAACGATCGTCGGCGACATCGTGAAGGGCATCCAGATCTGGGCGCAGTACATCAACGCCCACGGGGGGGTGAACGGCCACGTCGTCAAGCTGGTCGTTGGCGACGACGGCGGCGACCCGGCCCGGTTCAACAGCCTCGCGCAGCAGATGGTCGAGCAGAACCACGCGATCGCATTCGTCTTCACGAGCCTCGGTCTCGCTCCCGGCGGGAACAACTCCTACCTCGACGGCAAGCATGTGGTCACGTTCGGCACCGAAGGGGGGCTCGACGTCGCCTACCAGGATCCCTTCGTTGCGACGGCGGTGGCGACCGGGCACGCCTACGCCGACAGCATCATCAACGGGTTCGCCCAGGGGGCGGTGCCCGCCGGCAAGACCAAGCTGGCCGTCCTGACGTGCAGCGACTTCGCGGCCTGCGACAACTTCGACAAGGAGTGGTCGACCGCCGGGACGCAGCAGGGCACCGGCTTCCAGGTGGTCTACCGGGCTCGCTCGTCGATCACCCAGCCCGACTACACGTCGGAGTGCCTCGCCGCGCAGCAGGCCGGTGCCACCGCCATGATCATGGCGCTGGACACGGCCAGCGTCGAGCGCCTTGCCGGCGGGTGCGCCCGCCAGGGGTTCCACCCGCTCTACGGGCTGCCCGACGAGCTGGCGCTGCCCTCGCTCGCTGGCGACCCCAACGTGGACGGCGCGATCGTCCCCTCCAAGATCGCTCCGTTCATCGACCGCAGCGTCCCGGGGGTGAAGGCCATCTACGACGCCTACGCCCAGTTCGCTCCCGGCGCCAGCCCTTCGGGGGCATCGCTCACGGGATGGACCTTCGGTCAGTTCTTCGCTGCCGCGGCTGCGCACCTTCCGGCGAATCCTTCGGCACAGGATGTCGTCGACGGTCTCAACCAGATCAAGGGCAACGACCTCGGTGGCTTGACCTACCCGCTCACCTTCACGTCCGGGCAACCGTCTGCCCGGCGGGTCTGCTGGAGCGTGAGCGTGGTCCAGAACAAGGCGTACACGAAAGTTCCGGGTCCCACGCTGCAATGCAAGTGACTAGGAGGTGGTCCCGAGCGGGCGGGGCCCGCAGGCCTGCGAGGAGCCGGCGATGAGCCGGCGGTGGCTCCTCGGGGCCGGCTGGGTGGTTGCCGTGACCGTCGGCGGTGCCATCCTGACGGCGGTGGCCGGGCGTGAATCGCCCGTGCCGGTTTCGGCCGCGTCCGCGGCCGCGTTCCCGGCCTCGGCCTCGGTCGCTGCGTCGCCGGCGAGCGCAGTGTCTGCTCCTGCAGGGCCTTCGGCCGCCCCCGGCGTTGCCGCAGCTGGGCCGGCGGCTCCCACTGCCGCGCAGCCAGTGCAGCCGGCTCGGGCCGCTGGTCCCCGGACGGTGTCGCCTCCCGAGTCCCAGCCTGTGGTGTCGCCTGGCGGCGGGGACGTCACGCCGACGACGACGGCGCGCGTTGCCGGGGTGTCCTACGTCCTGGACATCCTGCAGAAGGTGATCTCGGTCGGTCCGGGCATCGCGAACGGGGTTGCGGCGACCGTGCTCAGCACCGCCTTGGCCGGGCTGCCCGGTGGTATCGACGCGAAGATCGTCGAGGGGACCGGCAAGCTCGCAGAACAGCTGAGTACCGAGGGCCCTCTCACGATCGAACAGGCCCGCAGCCTGGTTGCTCAACTCTCTGTAGTGAACCCCGACGTCTCGCAGGCGCTGTCGCTCGTGGCGGCGGCGCTGAACGGTGCCTCGAACCCGGCGCTTTCACCGCTGGATCAGACGGCCCATCAACTTGCCGAGGTGCTGACGTCGCTGGGGGAGCCGACCGCAACGCCGTCCCCGTGATCCTCCCCGTGATCCTCCCCGTGATCCTCCCCGTGATGAGGGCGGGTCAGGCAGGCGTCTGACCGCCGGCCTTTGACCCCGTGGTGGCCCCGTGCGGCCGTGGCCGGTAGAACCCGGGGGCCAGGCCCTCGGGGAGCACCGCCCGGATCGACATCTCCTTGAGGGCGGCTTCGACCCGGGCAAGCTCGTCCCGAAGCGCTCGTTTCTCGGGGTCTTCCTTCGGGCGCCCCGGACCTTTGGACAGCTCGGCGACCGCGCCGCGACGTACCGCCTCCCGGATCCGGCTCAACTCTCCCGGGCGCAACCCGTGGCGTTGCAGGATCTCGTTGACCGGCTGGGTCTTGGCGGCCGCCTCGAGGAAGATCGCGTACTTCTCCTCCGGGGTGAACCGGGTTCCACCCGTCATCTCCGATCAGCTCACTTGCGCTTGGCCGCCGGCTTCGAAGCGGGGGCGGCCTTCTTCTTCGCCGAGGTCGTCGCCTTGGCCACCGATGCCGTGGCCCGGGTCGTGGCTTGAGCAGTTCGGGCCGCGGAGGCGACGGCGGCTGGTGCGGCAGGAAGTGGTCCGTCGGGGACCGCCGAGGCAGGAAGTGGTCCGTCGGGGACCGCCGAGGCGGCCGTGGCCGCGGTCGCGGCGCTCTGGAGCTGCGCCAGCCGGTTGACGGTTGCGGTGAGATCTTCGATGGCCGAGGCGAGGGTTGTCAGCTCGTTGGTGATGGGACTGCTGTCGGTGACCGCCTCCTCGACATCCGCTGCCCGATCAAGGATGTCGTCGACGAGTCCTTTGGTGTCGTCGACCATATCCCCGATCCAGCGGGTGAAGGTGTTGTTGCGTCTGGAGCCCATCGACTGCTCCCTTCGTCCGGATCGTCCGCGGTCGATTACGCGTTGCGTCAGAGTTACACGACGCGTAAGCCCGTGTCAAGCGGCAACCGGAGGTCGCTCGGGTGCAATCTGTTGGTCGTGGACAAGACTTACGGAGCTAACGGCCGGCGCTTGGTGGCCGGGCCAAGGGGTGAGACGGGCGACGGCTTCTTCGGCACCTCCACCACCGGCACCTCCACCACGGGCACCTCCACCAGGGGCACCTCCGCCACGGGCACCTCCACGACGGGCACCTCCACCACCGGCACCTCCGCCACGGGCA
>DASPZW010000027.1:0-14239 GCA_035636055.1 Actinomycetota bacterium | reverse complement strand
GCTGGGACACCGGGCGGTACTTCGACCCCGACACCTACCGCAAGAATGCCAGTGGGGGGCAGACCACGCCGTCGAAGTGGGGAGGCTTCATCCCCCCGGTGCCGTTCGACGCCCTCGCCTACGGCATCCCGCCATCGTCGTTGTCCGCGATCGAGCCCGTCCAGCTGCTCGCCCTCGAGGTCGCCGCCCGCGCCCTGGCCGACGCCGGCTACGCCTCCCGGCCGTTCGACCGCCGTCGGGCCTCGGCGGTGTTCGGTGCCGAGGGCGGCAACGACCTCGCTGCCGCCTACACCTTCCGCGCCCTGGCGCCTTCGTACATCGGCGACCTGCCCACCGAGCTGTCGGAGCACCTCCCGGCGCTGAGTGAGGACTCCTTCCCCGGGGTCCTCGCCAACGTCATCGCCGGTCGCATCGCCAACCGCCTCGACCTCGGCGGCGTCAACTACACAGTGGACGCCGCCTGCGCTTCGTCGCTGGCGGCGCTGGACGTGGCCTGCAAGGAGCTGACGTCGGGTGGGAGCGATCTCGTGCTCTGCGGCGGGGCGGACCTCCACAACGGCATCTACGACTACCTGATGTTCGCTTCCTCCCACGCCCTGTCCCCCACCGGCCGCTGCCGGACGTTCGACGCCGCAGCGGACGGGATTGCCCTGGGCGAGGGCGTCGTCTGCGTGGTGCTGAAGCGCCTGGCCGACGCCGAGCGGGACGGGGACCGCGTCTACGCCGTCGTGAAGGCGGTCGCGGGATCGAGCGACGGCAGGTCGCTCGGGCTGACCGCGCCCCGGCCCGAGGGTCAGCGCCGCGTGCTGGAGCGGGCCTACGGCATGGCGGGGATCTCCCCCGCCCAGGTGGGTCTCGTCGAGGCCCACGGGACCGGGACGGTCGTCGGGGACCGCACGGAGCTGTCGGTGCTCACCGAGGTCTTCACCGAAGCCGGCGCCGCGCCGGGAAGCTGCGTGCTGGGCTCCGTGAAATCGCAGATCGGCCACACCAAGTGTGCCGCCGGGCTCGCCGGGCTCGTGAAGGCCGCCTACGCCCTCCACACCGGCGTGCGCCCACCGACGGGCACGATCCGCCAGCCCAACCCCTACTGGGAGCCCGAGCGCAGCCCGTTCTTCTTCGACCAGCAGGCCCGGCCGTGGGCCGCGGCCCCCACGGAGCGCTACGCCGGCGTCAGCGCCTTCGGCTTCGGCGGCACCAACTTCCACGCCGTGCTCCGGGGCTACGACGGGGCTCCCGAGCCGGTACACGGTCTCGACGAATGGCCGGCCGAGCTGTTCTGTTTCCGTGGGGCCGATGGCCGGGAGGCCGCCGCCTCGATCGCCAAGCTCACGGCCCTGCTCGACGCCAACGACGCCACAGGGCGACCGCTGCACCTCAGGGACCTCGCCGCTGGTATGGCCTCGGTGAACGGCACGGCACCCGTGGTCGTGGCGCTGGTCGCCGAGAGCCTGGACGACCTCGCCCGCAAGCTGCCGGTCGCGGCGCAGCTGCGAACCGACCCCCAGCTCGGGATCTTCGCCAAGGAAGGGTCGACTTCGGGGGGATCGCAGCCCCTAGCGCAGGCCGATGATCCGTCGGGGGCTATTACTCCCCCCGAACCCCCCTCGCCGACCGGTCACGTCGCCTTCCTGTTCCCCGGCCAGGGCAGCCAGCGTCCCGGCATGCTCGCCGACCTCTTCGTCGCGTTCCCCCGCCTCCAGCACCATCTCCGCGGAGCGGCCGCCCCCTATGCGGCCAGGATGTTCCCGCCTGCCGCCTTCGGCCCCGGCGCCCAGGCGGCGCAGCGCGAGGCGATCACCGACACCCGCGTCGCCCAGCCCGTCATGGGCATCGCCGGGTCCGCAATGGCGGAGCTGCTCGGCTGGCTCGGCGTCCGGCCCGACATGGCCGGGGGCCACAGCTACGGCGAGCTCGTCGCCCTGGCCTCGGCCGGGGTCATCCGCGACGACGACCTCCTCGTGCTCGGCCAGGCCCGGGCTGCCGTGATCCTCGCCGCGGCGGCTGACGATCCCGGCAGCATGGCCGCCGTCAGGGGCGACGCCGCCACGGTCAACCGCGCCCTTGCGGCCGCACCGGCAGCGGTCGCAGCGGCCGTCGTCATCGCCAACTACAACGCCCCCGACCAGGTCGTCCTCTCCGGTCCGACCCCGGCCGTCGCCGCCGCGGTGAAGACGCTGGAGGACCACGGCCTGGTGGCCCGCCCCCTCCCGGTGGCGTGCGCCTTCCACAGCCCCATCGTCGCGGCCGCCGCACCGGCGTTCGCCCACGTGCTCGATGGCCACGAGTTCCGGCCGCCGTCCCACACCGTGTGGTCGAACACGATGGCCGCGCCCTACCCCGACCAGCCGGATGCGATCCGCCAGATCCTTGCTGGCCAGGTGGCCAACCCGGTGCGCTTCGCCGAGCAGGTCGAGGCGATGTACGAGGCGGGTGCCCGGGTCTTCGTCGAGGCGGGGCCGGGACGGGTCCTTACCGGCCTCGTCGGCAGGATCCTCGGCGACCGCCCCCACGTGGCGGTCGCCTGCGACGCCCAGGGAGAGCCCGGCCTCCGGCGGCTCCTCGTCGCACTCGCCGAGCTTGCGGTCGCCGGAGTGCCGGTGGACGTGGCGAAGCTGTTCCGAGGCCGCCGGATCAACCCCGCGGTGTCGCCGTCGGACATCCCCGCCCGGCCGGGCTGGACGGTGGACGGTCACACGGTTCGCACCGCGGCCGGCGCCCTGCTGCCGGGCAGCCTGCACCCGGCCAGCGAGTTCGCCGGGCAGCGGGTCCCGCTCGCGGGGCCGGCCGCCGCCGCCACGCCGGATCGCCTTCAGGGCCAGGACAACGTCGTGCTCGAGTTCTTCCGCTCCACCCGCGAGGTGATCGCCGCCCAGCGTGAGGTGCTGCTCAGCTACCTTGGATCGCCGCTGCCGGCCGGCCTCGAACTGGAGGCCACCCCGCTGCCCGTTCCGAGGGGGGTCCAGGGGGGAGTAGCAGCCGCCCGGAGCGAAGCGGAGGGCGATGAGCTGCGAATCCCCCCTGCTCCAATTCGGGGGTCGTCGAACGCTCCGCAGGAGCGGACGACGACTGGAAGGACAGATCCGCTCACCGGCGACGACCTGCTCGAGGCCATCCTCGGCATCGTCGGCCAACGAACCGGCTACCCCCGGGAGATGCTCGGCGCGGACCTGGACCTCGAGGCCGACCTCTCCATCGACTCCATCAAGCGCACCGAGATCATCATGGAACTGGCCGAGCAGCTCCGGCTCTCCCGGGAGGGAGTGCCGGTGGCCGAGGGCATCGTCGAGCAGCTGGCCCGGCTCAAGACCATCGGGGCCATCGTGGCCTGGCTCGCCGAGCACGTGCTCGCATTGGGGTCGAACGCATCGGGGTCGAACGCATCGGGGTCGAACGCTGCCGAGGGGGGACAGCCGCCCCCAGGGCAGGAGCCCGCCCCCGCGCCGGTCGATCCTGCGCTGGCTTCGCCGCTCGACCAAGCGCTGGAGCCGGTCGCGCCTCCCCGGCGCTACCTGGTGCAGGTTGCCTCGAGCCACGCCACACCACCTCCCGCCGAGCCCGACCTTGCGGGCCTCCGCTTCGTCGTCGTCGACGAGGGTGAGGGGGTCGGGGCTGCGACCGCCGCAGCGCTTCGCGCCCGGGGCGCGGACGCCCTGCTGCTGGCGCCGCATCACGACCTGGCCTCGAACTGTGCCACCGTCGACGGCGTGGTCCACGTCTCGGCCCTGCGGCCCGGACAGCCGCCCGTGCTCCCCGACGCCTTCGCCACGTTGCGGGCGGCGGTCGTCGGCGGGGCCCGCTACGTGATCGTCGCCACAGGTTCCGGCGGCAGGTTCGGGCAGGACTGGGACGGTGCCGCAGCCACGGACCCGACCCCCGGGCTGGGACTCAGGGGCCTCGTACGGACGCTGGCCCGCGAGTACCCGGGCGTCACGGCCAGAGCCGTGGACGTGGACCCGAGGGACACGCCGGCCCGCATCGCCGGGCATCTGGTCGCCGAGCTTGACCGCGCCGGCAGCCTGGTCGCCGGGTACACGGAGCAATTCCGGTCGTCGTTGGAGGTCGTGCCCGCAGCGATCTCAGCAGAGGATGCCCTCGGTCCCGGCGCCGTCGCCAGGGCCGTCCGGGACCTCGGCCTCGGGCCGGACTCGGTGGTCGTCTTCACCGGTGGGGGGCGCGGCATCACCGCCACCTGCGCCCTCGCCCTCGCCCGCGCCTGCGGGTGCCGGATCGAGATCCTGGGGAGGACCCCCTCGCCGGAGCGACCCGAGCATCCCGAAATCGCGGCGGCACTCGACCGGCCGTCGCTGCGCCGGGCGCTGCTCGCCCAGGGCATCGGGACACCCGCCGAGGTCGAGGCCGCCATGCGCCGCATCCTCGACGCCCGGGAGGTCCACGCCACCCTCGAGACCCTCGCCCCCATCTGTTCGTCCGTGCGCTACCACTCCGTCGACGTCTGCGATGCGGGGGCGGTGCGCCGGATCATCGAGGAGATCCACGACCGGTGGGAGCGCATCGACGGCGTCATCCACGGGGCCGGCGTGCTCGAGGACCGGGTGCTGGCCGACAAGACCCCCGAGAGCTTCTCCCGCGTCTTCCGGACGAAGGTCGACGGCGCCCTCGCGCTCGCCTCGGCCCTGGAGAGCAGGCCTCCCGCGGCATTCGTCGCTCTGTTCGGCAGCGTGTCCGGCGTCTTTGGCAACCCCGGCCAGGTCGACTACGCCGCCGCCAACGACGCCCTCGACACCGCAGCCCGCATGTGGAACGGGCGGCTCGGCTGCCGGGTCGTCGCGCTGGACTGGGGGCCTTGGGCCTCGGCCGGCGGCGGGATGGTCTCCCCGGAGTTGGAGCGGGAGTACGCCCGCCGCGGCATCTCGATGATCTCGCCCGAGCACGGCGTGGCCGCCCTCTTCGGCGAGCTCGCCTGGGGCGACCCCAGCCACTGCCAGGTGGTCTACATGGGCGGCGACGGCGGGTCTGCCGCAGCGTTTGCGGGCGAAGCCTCCGCCGTTCCGCCACCCGTGCATGCCCGGACGCCGTCATCGTTCGAGCCGGTCCTGCGGCTGGCCGGCGGCTCCGTCGAGGACCTCGTGGCCGCCCTGGACTGCCTGGGGCTCGACCCCGATCTGGCCGCCCTTCCGGCGAGCGGAGGACCCTGCCGGCTGGCGGTCGTCAACCCCACCGAGGAGCGGCTCGCTCTGGCCCGCAAGGTGCTCCGGCGCGGGGTGGCGTGGCGGGGTCGCAACGACCTGTGGTTCACACCCCGACCGCTGCTCGGTGACGGGCGCGTCGCATTCCTGTTCCCCGGCTTCGAACCGGAGCCGCTCGGCGACGTCGACGACATCGCGGAGCGGCTCGGCCTCCCCCGGCCCGACCTCGCCCGCACCAGCGGGCTCGTCGAACAGGCGGTGGACATCGTTGCCGTTGGGCGGCTGCTGGCCGATGCCCTCGAACGGATCGGGATCACCCCCGACCTGCTCGCCGGCCACAGCCTCGGGGAATGGACGGCGATGATCGTGTCGGGGATGTGGACGCCCGACGACGGCGAGGATATGTACCGCCTGTTCCGAAACGGCAGGACGAGGCTCCCCGACGCGGCATACGCCGCCCTCGGCTGCGGTGCCGAGCAGGCGGCCGCGGCGATCGCCGGGCTGGAGGGCGTCGTCCTGTCCCACGACAACTGCCCGCACCAGTCCGTGGTCTGCGGCCACCCCGATCGGGTCGACGCACTCCTCACGTCGCTGCGGGCGCGCGGCGTCCTGGGGCAGGTCATCCCCTTCCGTTCCGGGTTCCACTCGCCGATGATGGCGGGCTTCCTGGAGAGCAACCGGCCGGCGTTCGATGCCCTGTCGATCCGGCCACCGGCTCTCCCGGTGTGGTCCGCCACCGCGGCCGCCCCCTACCCCTCCGAGCCGGCTGCGGTCCGCGACCTGGTGCTCCGGCACCTGCTGGAGCCCGTGCGCTTCCGTGAGCTCGTCACGGCCATGTACGCCGATGGCGCCCGTGCGTTCGTCCAGGTCGGAGCGGGCAGCCTCACGGGCTTCGTCGAGGACACGCTCGGGACCCGCCAGCACCTCGCCATCGCCGCCCTGTCGCCGCAGCGCAGCGGGCTTGCCCAGCTCGACCGGGTGGCGGCGGCGCTGTGGGTCGAGGGACTGCAGACGCCCGAGGCCCGACCCCCCGGCGGGGGCGGGCCCGCCTCCTCGGCCCGGGCGGCCACAGCCACGCTGACGCGGCCCCTCGTGGACACCGGGGTCGAGGTCGTCACACAGACGTTGACGCGGCTGGGCGTGCCGCTGCCGGCCACCAAGGTCGTGCGGACGCCGAGGGTCTTCTCGCTCGACACGATGCCCGAACTCATGGACCACTGCCTCGCGCCGCAGGCACCAGGATGGACCGACGCCACCGACGCCTTCCCGGTCGTGCCGATGACCTCGCTCCTGGAGGTGATGGCGTCGGCCGCACTCTCCCGCTATCCGGGCCGCACCGTGGTCGGCTTCCGGGGCGTCCTGGCGCTGCGGTGGCTTGCGGTCGCCCCCGCGGTCACGACGATGGTCGAGGCGTACGGAGAGGTCGATGGCCACGTCCGGGTCAGGATCGAAGGCTACGCCGAGGGACTGGTGAAGCTGGCCCGGGGCTACCCGCCGGCCCCCGAGCCCGCCGGTTGGACCCTGACGGGGAGCCGGCCTCCGGTGACCGACGCCCGGGGCCTGTACCGGGACGGCTGGATGTTCCACGGCCGCCGCTTCGCCGGTGTGGCAGAGATCACCGGCTTCGGCAGCGACGGGATCCGGGGCGTGATCGAGACGCTGCCTGCCCCCGGCGCCCTGCTCGACTGCGCCGGGCAGCTCGCGGGCCACTGGGCGCAGGTGTTCGCCACGGTGAACCGGAGCGCCTTCCCCACGAACATCGAGAGCGTCATGCTCTTCGGCCCCCATCCGGGGGCGGGTGACCGGCTCGCCTGCGACGTGACGATCCGCTCGTTCACCGACGAGACCCTCCGCTGCGATCTCGAGGTCCGGACCCCGGATGGGCGGGTCTGGGCACGGATCGAGGGATGGACGTGCCGGCGGTTCGCCACGGACGAGGTGCTCTGGCCGGCCCTGCACACCTCGCCCTCCCGGGCGGCCATCGGACAGATGCAGCCGGGCGGCTGGTGCCTCGTGCAGGACCGTTGGCCCGACCAGGCCTCGCAGGAGATGGTGATGCGCCGCTACCTCGGCGCCGTCGAGCGGGCCGAGTACGGGGGCCGCAACCCCCGTGCCCGGCGCGCCTGGCTCCTGGGCCGGATCGCGGCGAAGGACGCAGCCCGGCACCTGCTGTGGGGCCAGGGCCGCGGCCCCCTGTTCCCGGCCGAGATCACCGTGGGCAACGACGCCTCGGGGCGGCCGTGGCTGCGGGGCCCTGGCGGGCTCCCGATGGCGGTCTCGCTTGCCCACACCTCCGGGTTCGGCGTGGCCATCGCACAGCCGGAGGAGTCATCATCCGTCGGCCCCATCGGCATTGATGTCGAGGCGGTCGGGGCCGTGACCGAGGCGGTGGCCCGCACGGCCATGACACCGGACGAGCTGTCCCTGGCGGAGGAACTGGCCGGCGATCGTGACGTCTGGCTGACCCGGTTCTGGTGTGCCAAAGAGGCGGTGGCCAAGGCAGAGGGCACCGGCCTCGCGGGGCGCCCCAAGGACTTCCGCGTCATCGATGCACCCGGCACGGACCTCGCGGTGGCGGCGCACGGCCGGCACTACCGAGTCGCCACCGGCATGGCCGGCCCGCACCACGTCGTCGCATGGACAACCGAGGAGGAAACCGCATGACCATCACCACGACCACCACCAACGAGCTCGACTCGATCGTGGCCACCATCACCGAGATCCTCGTCGAGGTCATCGGCGACGAGTTCCTGCTCGACGTCGAGGTCACGAGGGCAACAACCTTCAGCCACGACCTGGAGCTGGAGAGCATCGAGTTCGTGGCGATGGCCGAGAAGCTCCAGGAACGCTACGCGGGCCGGGTCGACTTCACGGCGTTCCTGGCGGGCCTGGAGATCGACGAGATCCTGGCCCTCAGCGTCGGCCAGCTTGCCGGGCATGTCGCCCGGGCACTGCAGGCGTAGTCCGGCATGGCCCATGTCGTCGCCAACGGCGTCAACCTGCACGTCCAGCGCCTGCGGCGCCAGCGGTCCGGCCCCGGCGAGCCCGAGAACGGCGCACCGGTGGTCGTCTTCCTGCACGGGCTCGTGATCGACAACCTCTCGAGCCTCTACTACAGCCTCGCCAACCCTGTCGCGCAGTCGGGCGCCGATGCGATCCTGTACGACCAGCGAGGGCACGGGCTGTCGGCGTGCCCACCCAGCGGCTACCGGATCGAGGACTCCGTTGCGGATCTGCGAGGGCTCCTCAATGCCCTGGAGGTGACCGCCCCCGTCCACCTCGTCGGCCACAGCTACGGCGCCTCCATCGCTTTGCGCTCGGCGATGGCGGACCCGGCCGGGATCGCGAGCCTCGTGCTGGTCGAGCCCCACTGCGCCGAGTCCGACGACGGCGGCAACTGGGTGGAGGACGTCGCCGACATGCTCACGGCGAGCGCGCTCGCCCTCGAGCACAACCCGATCAACGGGGAGCTCTCACCATCGGAACGGCGCAAGGCCCGCCCCGTCCAGACCATCAACGCTTTCCTGAACGCCAGCACCCTGATCGAGGATGTCGCCGCGTCGCCACCGTTCACCGACGGCGAGCTGGCCGCCCTCTCCGTGCCGGTGCTTGCCGTGTACGGCGAGTACACCGACCTCGCCTCGTCGGCCCGCAAGCTTGCCGGCACCGTGCCCGGTTGCCGGCTGGAGGTGCTGCCGGGCCTGGGCCACTCGGTGCTGCGCGACGCCCGCGACGTCGTGCTCGATCTGGTCGAGGCGTGGCTTCGCTCCTTCGACGCCGCCGGCCTGCGGGAGCCTGCCGAGGCCACACGGTGAGCCGGTTCCTCATGGTCGTCCCGCCGCTGGCGGGGCACGTGAACCCCACGGTGGCCGTCGGGCGGGAGCTGCAAAAGCGGGGCCACCAGGTCGCTTGGGCGGGCCATCCCGCGCTTGTCCCGCCGCTGCTGCCGGAAGGCTGCCGGCTGCTCCCGGCTGGAGGTGCCTTCTCGGAGACCCAGATCCGTGCAGCCCGTCAACGTTGGATCGACCTACGTGCGTTCGCCGCCCTCAAGGCCCTCTGGGACGAGGTGCTGATCCCGCTCGCCCACGCCATGGTCGAGGGGGTGGAGGAAGCGGTGGAGGCCTTCGGTCCCGATATCGTCGTGGCCGACCAGCAGGCCCTGGCGGGGGGCGCGGTCGCCCGCCGGCGAGCGCTGCCGTGGGCCACGTCGGCCAGCACGTTCTCGGAGCTCACCCGGCCCTACGCATCCATGCCGAAGATCGAGGACTGGGTGGCCGGCGTGGTGGCGGACTTCCAGCGTGCTCATGGCGCCGGTGCCGGCGACCTTCGCTTCTCGGAGCATCTCGTCGTCGTGTACTCCACGCCCGAGCTCGCCGGCTCCGTCGAGATCGCCCGCAACGCCGCGTTCGTCGGCCCGGCGATCGGCGAGCGTCCGTCGGGGCCTGCGTTCCCGTGGGAGTGGATCGACCCCAGCCGGCCCCTCGTGCTCGCTTCATTGGGCACGCACAACGGCGAGGCCGGCGCCCGCTTCTACCGGGTGCTGCTGGAGGCCGCCGGTGGCGAGGTGCAGGTCGTCGTCGTGGCGCCGCCGGGCCTGCTCGGTCCGGTACCACCCAACGTGCTCGTGCGCGATGCCGTGCCGCAGCTCCGACTGCTGCCGCATGTTGACGCCGTGGTCACCCACGGCGGCATCAACACGGTGAGCGAGTCTCTGCTGCACGCGGTGCCCATGGTGGTGGCCCCGATCCGGGACGATCAGCCGGTCATCGCCGCGCGCGTGGCTGCGGCCGGCGCAGGGATCCAGGTCCGCTTCGGCCGGGTCCAGGCCGACGAGTTGGGCACGGCGCTCCGAGCGGTCCTGCAGGGGCCGCGCTACCGGGAGGCAGCCCGCCGGATCGGCGACGCCTTCGCAGCGGCCGGCGGTGCCGCTGCGGCAGCCGACCACTTCGAAAAGTTGGCACGATGAACGTTCCGGCTCCGGTGCCGCCCCAGATCCCCGAGGACGACGCCCTCGACCTGACGCTGCGCCTGGTGCTCCACCTGTTCGGCCGCACGTTCGAGACCGAGGCCACGGCCACCTGGGCCGCTCCCGGGGCTGTGGTCCTGCTCGGTGGGCGGCCGGGCGGCCCGACGCTCGCGGTGCCGACGCGCTGGGGTGCGAAGGTCGCCGGGCGACCCCGTGACGACGGAATGCTCGAGGTGGCTGCCGTTCACCGCCTGCGGGACCGGCTCCGCCTCGACCTGGCGACGTCGCGCTGTGACGAGATGCCGGGATGGGCGGCCCGGATCCCCCGCCTCGCCGCGGCCCTCCTCCCCCACGGCGCCGGTGGCGCCTCGCTGCTCGCGTACATGGACGTGCCCGACGAGTCGGGGATCCTCGCCGAGGGTGCCCTGCACGGGGCCCTGGCGCTGGCCCTGTCGGAGATCGCCTCGGGTATCACGGGGTTGGACAAAGTCGCTGGTGAGGGTGCGGGTTCGCGTACCGGTGCCATGGCGCTCATTGCGGCGCTCAACGGCGGCGGCGACGGTGACGTGACGGCCCTGGCATCGTCGCTGCTGGGCCGCTACGGCTACGCCATGATGATGGCGGCCCGGTTGCCCTCCTCCCCGCTGTATGCCCGGTTCGACCCCGGCGCGGCGGGGCTGCGCCTCGTCGTGATCTCCGCCCGGCCCATCGAGGCGGGGGTGGCGCCACAGCGCTGGACCCCGGATCCCTCCGACGACGACCGGGTGGCCCCCGGGTTCGAGGCGACCGCCGGCCGGCAGTGGGCCACCCTGGGTTCGCTGCTGACGGCCTCGCACCAAGCGTCCCGCAACGCTCGGGGCGTCTCGGATGCCGGGGCGCGGGTTGAATCCGATCTCGCCGTCGAGGCCGCCATGGCCACCGGGGCCCTCGGGGGCCGGGCGACCTCCCCCGCAACGGCGCTCGTGCTGATGCCGACCCGCTCCCTGGGCGACCTCCGGGCCGGTGTGGCCGGCGCATTCGCGGAGCGGGCCCTCCCCGCTCCAAGGTTCCTCACGACGGGGGCCCTCCCGCCCGCCGTGACCCGCCCAGAGAGCCTCCTGCTTTCAGAGGTTCATTAGCCCTTTTCCGGCGTTCCAAGCCCGCTTTGTGCCTACGTGGCTATCCACGCTGAGGCAGCTCCGCCTCGAAGCCTGGCCGTCGCTCACTCTGCGTGGGCAGCTCACGGTCGCCGGAGGAGACGAGAGACTGCTTCGTCCGATTTCCGTGTCCGGCCCGAAGTTCTTTGAGTACCATCCGTTGTAGAGCAGCGGTTTGTACTCAAAGAACTTCGGGGGAACCCTTTGTCGCGGTAAGGTCCGTCACTGAGTGTGGCGACTGCACGTTTCGTGGATAGCCCCTTTTCCTTTCTTTTCGGGCCAAAAAACGACCGGTCTTCCCCCCATCGACCGGGCACGGAATCTATGCTGCCTGTCGGGCCGTGGGTTGTCTTCGAATTCCACCGGAGGAACGTATCCGAGGGAACTGTGAAGGCGCGAAATCCCTGCTCAGTGCCGCTCTTGGGTTTGTCGCGCTCTACCTAGAAGCCCGGGAACTCAAGGCATATCTATTATTCGTCTGGCGCCGCCCCGCTCGTCGGGTCCTCTCTGTGGCGACCGTCATTCTGTGCATCACCAGCGCCGCCGTCCTGAGGGCGAACGGGAATCGCCAGGCGGGCAGCGATCCCCCGGGAGCCGCCCTGCTCGCCCTTGCCCAGATCGGCTCCGCCCGGCTGGCATCGCCGAAGCCAACCTCGATCAAGACCTCGAATCTGCGGCAGAGGGCGGCGGCCATCGTCGTCCCCGCTCCTTCCCGGGCGCCCGCCCCGCTGCCAGTGACGCCGCCCGCCCTTGCGGCGGCCAAACCCGCCTCGCCGCCGTATCCGATCGCCCCCTACCGGGGGCTCGGTGCCTGGGTCGACTGGTACGACTACGGCCAGCAGGAATCCATGGTCCGCCATCGTGGACCAACTCGCCCAGCGGGGTGTCCGCACCCTCTTTCTTCAGACGGGCCTCTGGGACGAGGCTTCGGACATCCTTGACGCCCAGAACAACGAGCGCTCGCCTCCGTACTGGGCCGGGTTCCCCTGGCCGGAGATGCCGGCCAGCTACGACGTGGTGCTGCCCATGGCCTACTGGTCGGTCAACAAGCCGCCCGCCTGCCCCGGGGCGGACGCCGCCTCTTACATCCGGGACGTCGTCGCCAAGACCCAGGCCCTCATGGGCACCTCGAAGCCGATTCACCCCATCGGGGCATCGCGGACTGCCTCAGGGCGCAGGATGTCACCACCTATGTGGACGCCACGAAAGCGGCAGGCTCGATAGGTGGCAGCCTCTACGACTTCCTAGCCATCCAGGCGAACCCGAGCAGGACGTCTTCTGGTCGGCGCTGCACCGCCTGAATGGGTGAACTCTCAGTAATTGCGGCTTGTGAGTTTCGCGAAGTAAGCGGCTGCCTCCGACCGCCGGGACATCTCAAGCTTGGCGAGAATGGCCGAGACGTAGTTCTTCACGGTCTTCGCGGCAAGGTGCAAATCCAGTGCGATCTCCAAATTGGTCTTCCCCTCGGCGACCAGCGTGAGGATCCGTTCTTCCTGGGGCGAGAGCCTGGAGAGCTTTTCGTCCCGGACGAGACTCGTGCGAACCCGGTCAAGGACTGCCGAGGTGACATGGGCATCGAACAGGCTGCCCCCACGCCCCACGGTGCGAACTGCCTCGATCAAGCTGTCTCCCTTGATCTCCTTCAAGACGTAGCCGGAGGCCCCAGCCATGATCGATGCGAGCACCGCCTCGGCATCCCCGAATGACGTGAGCATGAGCACGCGGACGTCAGGACGGAGCGACCTGATCTCACGCGTAGCCTCGATCCCGCTCCCGTCAGCGAGACGGACGTCCATGAGGACGACCTCTGGCTGGGAAGACTGGGCGGTTGCGATTGCGTCCGCCACACCCCCGGCCTCTCCGCAGACGATGATGTCGCCCGCCCCCTCCAGCAGCGCCCGGACACCGCGGCGCAGCACCTCGTGGTCATCGACGAGCATCACGCGGATGGGTGCTTCATGCTTGACGAGGGCGGCGGCGCGATCGGTCATGCCAACTCCCCCTCGGAACGGTTCGCCTGCGGAGGACGTGCCGGGGTGCGCTGTGGGGGACGCGACCTCCGCAGCACCTTCTTCTGCCCACCCCCGGCCTCCCTGGCCCGCCGGAGAGGGAGCCGGGCGCGGATTCGGGCCCCGGAACCAGGAGCCGATTCGGTAGGGTAGGGCAGAGGACGCGCTGCCGGGTTGCCCGGTGCGTCATCCTCCGCCCCCCCCTTCGAACCGTGCATGCGGTTCTCCCGCACACGGCTCACCGACACCGTTCACCGTTAGGCATGCGCAGATCCGTAGCGCACCGTTCCGCTGAGGCGATGGACGCCGAGGCGCTGGTACCAGGCCGTGTTGTAGCGGCTGGCCCAGTTGCGTCCGTGTAGTCCGTGCTTTCTGCTCGTGAGGATGGCCAGGCGTTGGTGGACGTAGCTGTCGATGATGGCGAACTTCCGCGACGAGTTGCCGTAGCGGTATTGGTTGCCCCACCCCGAGATGATGGGGTTGAGCTCCTTGACCACCGTCGCCAGGGCCTTGCCCACGTTGGCCCGATCGGTCGCTGCTTTGATCTTGCCCCGGATGGAGGCCATCGTCTTTTGGGATGGCCATCGTTGCAGGTAGAAACGCCCTTTCCAGCGCCAGGACTCCACCTTGTGGAGGTGGAAGCCCAGGAAGTCCAGGCCCTGCTTTCCCTGGGTCAGACAGACGATCCCCGTCTTGGCTTCGTTGAGCTGGAGGCCAAGGGGGCGGAGCATCTCACCAGTCCTACGCCGGGCCTCTTCGGCTCGGCTGCGGTTGGTGCAGAGCACGACGTAATCGTCGGCGTACCGGATGAGCTTCCCGAGCCCCTTGCCGTTCTTCTCCCACTCCTCGTCGAAGAGGTGCAGGGCGATGTTGAAGAGCAGGGGGGAGATGGGCGAGCCCTGGGGGGTTCCCGACACCGTGTCGAGGACCACCCCGTCCTTGAGCACTCCCGCTCTCAGCCACGCCCGGATGAGCTTC